>NZ_JAFHAP010000005.1 GCF_016938855.1 Polycladomyces zharkentensis
TGGATCAATGATTGATTCACCGGACACGCCCTAGAAAAAAGGGTATGAGGGAGGAGGTAAAAACATTTGGACCCAAAAAGACTATTTTCAGCCATTATAAAAGGGGAAAAGGTAAGCCTTTCAATAATGTAGAAAAGTGAAGGGATGGAAATTAACCGATGAATATTCACGATGAGATGAGTATAGTGTTGAACGCATTATCGCTATTGAACAGGAAAAGTAAAAAAGAAATACTTACCCAAGAAGAAATAAAAGAACAAGAGGAGAATTTGTTGGATTTTGAGAAGAAAATGAAAAAGATAGAGGAAGTAATCAATCAATTGAGGTCAGCTGACAGCAGAGATGTGCAATCGGTTACCGATTTACTTCATGAGTTACATTTTTTATTTGAGGAATACCTCTGGCAAATCGATGAAATTCATACCTTGGTTAAGAAAATGTTTTATTACGAAGATTACAATCAACCTGATGAATGATGATTAAGGACCACTAGAAAAAAATCCATCATCGTTGTAATGGATGAAAATGTAGAAGAGCGAAATTTTCCAAGACGGCTGACTCAGGAGAAAATGAACGCAAATCGCAAGAAAATACGGATCAACCATTATAGACGCTGTCCGGATAGAGGAGTGGATACTCCGATAAAAGTCAGACTGGCTGATATGATCATGGCAGTGAACATGTGGGGAAACAAAACAAAGAAACAGGGGACTTGAAAATGGTGATTTGTCCTTTTTGTGATCAAGGAGTAGTCTATAAAGCAAAAGTAAGGGAATTCAGTGAAGAAATATATATATGTGGTGAGTGTGATACTGTTTGGGAATCAAGTGACTTAAGTGAAGAAAAATGTACAAGGTTTGATGTTTATATGAATAAAAGAGGTCGTGAAGGTGTATGGTCAGAGTTGACGGATTTAAACCATATCTGGAGGAATGGGTCTATATAGACTGAAGTCTGTTTTATTAATAGCCTCAGAGGATCAACTGTAGAAACATTATTGTTGCTCGCCGGAGAGACGGTTATCAGTCAGATGAGAGGAGCCATTGAGTGAAGGTGAATGTTGAATGGTGCAGGAGAGATCAAAATATGGTCCCAAAAATCCCGTATTTTTTTGGTTATGTGATATTGAAATCCAACTTATCGATTGAAGAAGTGGGGAACATTTTATCAGATCGATTGTTTGGAGGACTTCCTTTCGGAGGAAAGGAACAATGCCTATATGAAGAGGTTCCGGCAATTTTTATTGAGCCGTTTATTCTCGGCTTTAACATCATATTAAGTGGCTACGGTGGATTTGGTGAAGATGAGGGATATGTATTGGAAACACGACAGGATAAAAAATTTTCGATCGATTATGTTCAATCTTCTCATTATAGATTAGATGAATACCTTTATTTACTGGTAAAAGACGCTCTAAAAGACATCAGTGAAATCGTGGTGGAAAGGGCAGTATATGAAGAATAATAGACTGGGTGACCGGAGGCTGGCAATGGTGACATTGTTTGAAGAATGCATACATGCATTGGGGGAAAATTGCAAAGTACTTTCCAAAGAGGAAACCAATCGTTTATTCTCCAAACTTGGAGAGAAGTTTCCTTTTACTTCTTGGGGGCGGATTGATTGGGAAAAAGTAGATAATCGATTGTATTTGGCATCCAGTGATGAGATAATAAGATACTTCAAAAGAGAAACGAATCCATTCAATGGCATTGTATATATCATATGGGATGAAGCCGCGTTACCTGCTGTAAAAAGTGATTTGCAAACGATACTTCAGGTAATTGATGATGTTACTGCCGTGAGTTTTGACACATGGCTCTATTGTCCTTCTGACGAGTATGTAATAGAGTTTTACCATGAAGGAGAAATCGTTTTGGGAATGAGGTAAGTATATTTTCTCGACGATTCACTTCTCAGTTTGATTGGACAGGAAAATCACTCGCATTGAGGGATGCCAATTGTTTGTCAGGTTGTTTGCTGAATGCGGCAATCAAGAGTCCGCTTTGGAAATATACCGGGATGTCATGGACGGTCTGAAAGAAGAAGTGATAAAGGAAAAGATAATCAGTGTCAAGCCGTACTGGAAAATGAACGGCATTTATGTGGTTGAAGCTGAGCTGGATTTCAAAAATGGTTTGAGCGAAGAAAAATGTCATGCTTTTTTGACATCTATTGCTGATCAATGGCTGTGTTTTGGCGATCCGCCCAATGAAGTTTTGGCTTCAGTGACGACGGAAGGATGCAGCTACATGAAGAAGGGCGTGTATTTGATCAATATCCATTTCAGTGCGGAAGGATAAAGGAGCACGATGAATGCATTTCCCGGTATCGTGGTAAATGACGGACGAGAAAAGTTTCTTATTCACACATTCAAGCAAAAGTTCGTGGATGAGACTTTGCTTCCTCAAAGAATCCTGTTTTGGAATTCCTTTCAATACAATCCTCAAAGACTGACTTTGGATGATGCGAAACAATTATCACTGTATGACGCTCATGATTTATTCTTTTACAATGAACGGAACAAAAAAATTTACACAGCGGTCGATTACGGCTCACTTATCCGTTATATGGAGAACCTGGAGCCTTGGGAAGAGGTTGATGGGATCCTTTTTGATAAGGAACTGAACTGGGTTTTGGCGTTCACACAGGAAGATGTTTTGTTAGCTGTCGGGCTGGATCATGTGAAATAAATGGGTTTAGCTGTCATCTTCACTGTTCAAGCCTGTGACGGTTTGTATACACAATCAATCCGGCATTTGTTGAGGCCGGTTCTGTTGTTTGAGTTGAACGTTCTAGATTAAAGGAAGTGAATATGTGGTTGTCTTTGGCGACAAGTATCATTTTGCACTTGGTTACAAATTAAAAAACAACCCATTTGGAGAAAAGGGATTGGTAGGAGAATCCTGGGGTCAATTTGAAATGTGGGTGGATGGAGCGGATATTTGTAAATACATGAGAAATCGCGAAAGAAAGAAATATGAATGGAATTTAATCTACATCATGGCGTGGTTGAATGACCATTTGGAACATATTCTTGATGAGGACCCATTCCCTTTACCTGTAAAAGGAAAACATGCGATTGAGTTACTGAAGCACAGTCAAGAATTTGATTCCGACGATGATGAAGAGTTTGATCATGGTATGACAAAAAGCAGGAATGGGAGTTTAAACACTCCTGGTTTTCCTGTAGAGCGGGTTTCTATTTGCCTTACGTATGTTTTAGAAAGGTTCATGACCAAATCGAAATAGCCTGGGACAACAATGATCTGTATGATGACGTTGTTTTTTTACAAAAAGAGGGAGTAAAATATGTAGAGATCAACTTCTTTAAACAAATATCATGTAACATGGTTATTGATTTCGCAAACAACATGCTGACAAAATTCCCGGGGGATTTAAAGCTCACTGACGTCATTGCGAATATGAAAGCAATTTTAAACAAATAGCGATGCGCTTCACTGTAAACCAAATAACCTTTTTACTAAATTTAACCAATTTGGTGCACGTGGTGGTTGCGACAGATGATGCACATAGGAGGGGCTGACCTGGCCGCCCAACTGAATGCGCGCGTCATGCGCAGCGAAGGAACGGAACAGCTGGAAATTCTCGAGGTCGGATGTGGAATGAGTTTGAAGCTTTATGTTCCGCTAACGATGGTTTGTTAATAGCCCTCAACTGATTATGATCCGAAAGGGGCAAGAAGTTTGGATTGAAAAATCGATTGCAAAAACGGGGGAGTACAGTGAACCTAGCAACTTTATTTGTCAAAGAAAAGAAAGAGTTTGATGAATTAAGACGAATGGCAAATGATGTATTTTATTTGGAACGAAGATTGCCTGAGCAAGTATTTCGAGAACAATTCCATCATTATTTGTTTGAACAATTTGATTGGGCAATGTGTGATGAATTTTGGAATGTAATCCAACAATTAGCCGAAGAAACGAAAGATGACTTTGTGCTGACTGCGGTATTGGATCCTGATCCAGTAGGATATTATTACAAAACGTTTCATTACTATAATTGGATAAAGATACCTGTTGCGTTATCATCTGATGAATATTTTGCAGTTCTAGAATCAGGGCCGGAGGAAAGTCCGGCCGATGCAGTGCTGTACAATTCTTATACTGTTATTTGGCTGTCCCCATCTATGAAGTGGGCCATATGGGGAGAAAGAAACGACGGGATATGTGTTTTGGGATTGCAGGATACAAGTGTTGGTAACGACTTATTGCCTTTTTTAAAAACTTGGCGTCCCATTGATGAAACAGTTTTATCGTGGATTGCGCTTCATTATGTGGATCAAAAACTTCCACAAGAAATTGCTGACACTCTGGTCCTGAATTATTCTAATGGCTAGAAATTCAATCAAAGCATATTGCCTCGATCTATTTCACTTTTGAGGCAAAGTCAAGGAGTACTTTCGTGTATTCATCCGGCTTTTCAAAGTGGACAAGGTGACCTGAATCGACTTCGACAACTTCCACGCCTTTCAGCAGTGATTTTACCTTTGCCACATCTTGATCATCCATTGCCGCCATCAGCACGCCATTTTCGTCGTAGTACGAGCCATAATGGTTGTACCAATAATTCGTATGGATCAGCACTGCTGGAACTTTGATAGCCGCAAGGCTGGCTTCGGTATCAAAGCCTTTATACCACGAGTTGTCATACCACACGGCACCAAATGCCGGGTCGTAATGCGCCAGGCCTTGAAAATAGATATTTACGCTCGGCGGCAGGAAAAAGATCTCAAGGGGTTGGCCCGGATGCTTGTGAATATAATCGACCGAATAGTCAATGATACTTTGCTTCAGGCCACCAAAGAACGCAAAGTATTGCTGTTCTGGACATAGTATTTCTGAAAGTTCATCTCTTGTTTTTGTGAAACAAAGTCATGCGTCACCCTGGCGAGGTCACCGCCGGCCGTTTTCTTGGCGCGCGGCATGATCGAAGAGAAGTAGGGTGGATCTTCAAGCACCACGCCCTTTACAAGCTCTGGTCGGTTGGCGGCAATCCATGTCGTAATGAGGGCGCCCGATGAATGGCCCGAAACAACCGCCGGTTCTTTGATGACTTGTTCCATAAATTCAGCAATGAGCGCACCTACACGAACGTTCGTATACTCACTCTTCGGCAAACGGGCCGACTTGCCATGGCCGTAAACATCAACAACAAACACGTGATACTTCTTTGAAATCTCGGGCAGTACCTTCATATAGTCTTGCCACTTAGAGCCTTGGCCATGGATGAGGAGCAGGGGAACGCCGTTATCTGGCCCTTCGGCGTAATTCGTTTTATATCCCTGGATCGTCACCTGCTTCTCAGTAAAGCCGGCTTGTTTCACCTTTTCCATGCCGGACTTGTAGTACGTCAGATTCTGATTCATGTAGCCGGCGAGAATAAACGCCACAAGCAGAACAAATACAATAACAACCCACATCATGATTCGTAAAACCTTTTTCTTTTTTGATAGTTGCTTTGCTGGTGTTTTGGGTGCTTGCTTCTTTACCTGTTGAGGCACTGCCACTCATCCTTTTGTGAATATGTTTACAGTTGATCATACCGTAATGGGAATCACGGAGCAACACGGTCAGTGCAGGAAAGACTCTATCCTCCATTTTTTGGATCAAACGTACGGTGAAAGGATCGAAATCGACAGATGAACATTCACGATGAAATGAGGATAGTGTTGGGTCCATTAACGAAATTAAACAGGAAAAGTAAAAATGAAATACTCACTCAAGAGGAAATAAAAGAGCAAGAGGAAAATTTGTTGGAATTCGAGGAAAAAATGAAAAAGATAGAGGAAGTAATCAATCAATTGAGGTTAACTGACAGCAGAGATGTGGAATCGGTAATCGTAATGGATGCGAACGGCCGACTCAGGAGAAAATGCGCAATGGAACCGAATCAGAATTCTGATGATGGTTTCTTTTGTTGAGTACCAACATACTCTGCCATTGGTTTTCCCATACTGCTGCCATGGTATTGCCCATCTGCAAGTCCGTATAGAGGGCTGGATGGCTGCCAAATACGTGGATGACGTTTTCCGTTACGGTAAGGGATATGTGAACAAATCTGGACCGTAAATCAAAGAAGGCGGCGTGCGGTGTTCGAGATTTTCTCCAAAGAGGGAAACTGAACGGAGGTGACGAAGCGGCTTAAAGCTTATTTACTCAATGAAGTGAAGTTCAACAAAGTTGAAGTAGAGGAAAGGAAAAATCGATTGCTCATATGCCTGATGGACAACGAATCGTATACAGATCCATTTCTTCATCAGATGGTATTCTTTTTGCTCGTGATTCTTCTTTGGGACTGATGGATTTTTGGCTGGGGAAAGATGTTTCATGGTTATATCAACCAGATCAAATTGCCGAACTATATATGATAGATAAATCAAACATACAAGAAGTTTCCAGGGAAGAACGGAGTCTATCTTAAAGCAGGGGGATTTGGATCAGTATCTAAAAGGGTTTTAGGGGATGCACTCCGGTTACATTTAATATTTAAGGAATACTTTTGGCCAATTGATGAAATTCATACTCGGTTAAGAAAATGGCTGGACATTACAGAGACTGCAATTGAAATAACCCAATTCGATCATATCCAACATCGGGAGCCTGCACATCCTGTCCAATCATCTCACCGTTTGTATCGCAGATTGAGGTGCACATATGAAAGCAGAAGTTAAAAGAATATATTCTCCGGACGTATTGGATCTGAAATCCTATACACCGCAGGATCGTGAGTGTTTTGCATTACAATTGCAGGTAATGGTGGGGCCAAAGGGAATGGAGGGGGAAGAATCGTTTGATCTCACGGTTTGTACACCCAAATGGTTGTTAAAGCAATATAACAGGGATGACATTGTCGTAGGAAGACACCATATCATTGTATTTGAATATCATTATCATAAAATGATAGACTTTATCAAACGGTTAATAGAAAGTTGTGAAGGGGATGATTGGGAAGAAGTGGCTCAGAAAGTGTCTCGATATGGAATGTGGGAATTTGAAGATTATACAGGGATCTGATCGGAGAGGTGAATCGTGTCTGTATCAGCCTCCATTGATATTCACTTGGTTAGCCGAAATGGGGAACGCATGTCCACAGTAAAAGTAGTTCAAACACTGCTGGATGATGGATGGACATTGGATGATCATGGGCAGGTTTCTTATTTGCCCGTTGGTGATCGTGATGATTTTGATTTTGATCTGTCAATCTGTCCATTAATCGGAAATGTATCGATAGAAGTGAAGACATTGGAGCGATTACAGACGTGAATTGGTATCTCATCAGATTATTGCCGGCCTTTCAGCGAAACGGTTTACTTGTTCAGTCATTTTCCTATGAGGAACATGTCTGAACGGATGTACCCGTTTCCCCCTTTCGTCGATAAAGAGCGCAACGCCTCTTCCAAGGGTCACCGCATCGGCTGCTTTGACGCCAAGGCTGTTCTGACACGGTGTGAAAAAACGGAAGATCGGTTGGAAAGAACGGTTATGCGCGATGCATCCCATTGTCGTCAGTAGGTCTGTCAAAGGGGTCAATAAATTGGAAGTCAAACTGGAAGATGTAATAACCGCCATTCACATGTTGGTGGACAAAGCCAAGAAACAGGGGATTTCCGCTGTGGAACTGAACGATTACTATTGGTCGGTCGCGGCGGATGAAAGAGAAAATGTCACAGTACCGGATGAACCCTCACTCGTTGTCGGGTCATTGGTCGACGATTGGGAAAGTATCCTGAAAATGATCAATGGTCAAAACCCTCCCTCCATCGTCGATTTCGAAAGGTTGGGAAACGTATTGATTTCGATGGCGAGGCAATCCATCATTCGCATAAGCCATACTAAGGATGTGTCCGAACGAGAGCATGTCTGGTGAATACCGTTCCCATGTGTTCCCGGCTCGCTTCGCCTGCGCCTTGCAAGGAAACAAATCATGACCGCTCTGATCCGTAAGCGCTGGTCGCGGGCAAGAACGTTTCACCTGGAGAATTGCCCGCGATTTTATCCTGTGCTGTCGGGTGAGCCTGTTTCCTCTCGATTCTGAAACGAATACCAAGCCACAGACGTTCCCCCGGCGGTGTCCCGGCAGGGAGTTGCTGACAAAACGGTTGAATCTCGCGTGGTTTCGGGGAGCGTCCTGATTTCCCTTCAAGCGACTCCGGCTGTTGCTATGGGGAAATCGAGTCTCGCGTTGTTATCGACTTACCAGCGGCAGCACCGCTGGTTTTTTAATGGTGACGCTGCGTTTTCCTGCCGTGATCAGTCGATTTTAGGCAGATTTAAGATTGATCTTCGGCTCATTTTGGAGTGAGATGATAGCATTCCCCATGAAACAACAATGGGGAGTGAGATTGGTGACCGAGATGATCATTCAAACCCATCAGCTGACCAAGCAATATGGAAAACGCTATTCTGTCAGGGACCTGGACTTAAGGGTGGCAAAAGGCGAAGTGTACGGTTTTTTGGGACCAAACGGCGCCGGCAAGACAACGACGATCAAGATGTTGCTCGGTTTGGTCAAACCGACCAGGGGGAGTGTGCAGATTTTTGGACGGGACGTGTCAGAGGATCGAAAAAATATTCTCCGACATGTTGGAGCGCTTGTTGAATCCCCCACTTATTACGGACATTTGTCCGGATATGAGAATCTGAAAATCATCGCACAAGTGTTGGGCTTGCCCAGAAAAAACATTGAAGAAGCGTTGCACTTGGTCCGTCTCACCCATGATGCTGACCGGCAAGTGAAAAGTTACTCCCTGGGCATGAAACAGCGGCTTGGGATTGCAGCAGCCCTGATCGGGAAACCCAAACTCCTGATTCTGGATGAGCCGACCAATGGTCTTGACCCTGCGGGGATCAGAGAGATACGCGAGCTGATCAAACGTTTGGCCGAGGAACGGGGTGTCACGATCCTGATCTCCAGTCACCTTTTATCGGAGATCGAACAAACGGCCACTTCCGTCGGCATTATTTTTCAGGGACGATTGATTTTCCAGGATACGTTGCAAGCATTAAAGCAGCGGGCCAAAGGTCGGCTGGAATTCGAAGTGAGCAATCCCGAGGTAGCGAAACACCATCTGGAACAATTGGGATGGAACCCTTATCTGGACGGGGATCGGATTTGTTTTCACACCATGCCGCGGGAAAAAGTGGCACGGCTGGTCGAGACCCTGGTTCACGGCCGCTTTTCCGTGTACGGCATGAACAAGATCAACCAGTCGCTTGAGAACATTTTCATCGAGTTGACAGGAAAGGAACAAAGCTTATGATACGCGTGCTCATATCCGATGCTCGGAAGATCAAAGGAACCTGGATTCCCTGGCTTTTGCTCATTGCTCCCTTTGCTTTTTGCGGTATACAGGTGGTAAACTATCTCACCCGTTTGGAGTTGCTTCAACCCCTCGGCTGGATGGGTCTGATGGCGTGGACCAATTATTTTTGGCCGGTGACCCTCATACTCGGCATTACCATCTTGGCGTCCATGCTTTCCGGTCTGGAACATGATGCAAAAGCTTGGAAACTGATACTTTCTCTGCCGATCAATCGATTGACCCCCTTTTTCAGCAAGTTTCTCTTGCTCTTTTACAGCTTGACGATCTTCGTATGCCTCACCTTTGTGGGATTGGTCATCGTCGGCAATGTGTTTGATTTGGGTCCAACCCATTGGTCACTTGTCGCCCGACAGATGTTTTATCCGTTTTTTGCGTCGATGCCGGTCATGGTACTGCAACTCTGGCTCTCCATGATCATTCGGAATCAGGCGATTCCGCTGACCGTCGGTATTGTCGGCGCCACGCTCAGCCTGTTCCTGGCGTATTCGCCCCCGTTGGTTTTAAAGCTGTTCCCGTGGGCATATGTCCCGCTGGCATCCCCGGTCAATGAAGGAAGCTATGTTCAATGGCCTTTGGTGGGGACAATGTTAGGATTTTTATTACTCATAGCGGGAGGACTTCATTTTTCAAAGCGTGAAATATAACATGGAGGATCAACACAATGAATATCCCAATATCAATTCGATATTTTTATACGGAACTGTATAAATTGCGTTGGTCGATGATCGCATTGATTATTTTTCTCGGTCCTGCCATATCCCTGTGGATCGGTTTCGGCGTTCCGACAAAAATGGATCAAGCGGCCAATGATTGGTTGTGGTTCTTCAGTTTGACCGTACACAAGTATGCGATGTTCTTCTATCCCCTGATTGTGGGTGTATTTGCGGCGTTGGTCTGCAGATACGAACACATCGGGAACGGTTGGAAGCAGATTTTTTGCCTGCCGGTTTCCCGGTTTCAGGTTTATCTCACCAAACTGAGCATTGTCGCTTTCCTTACCTTCATGACGCAAATCTGTTTGCTCATCGGCTTTTTGCTCATCGGGTGGTTACATGGTTTACAAGATGCCATTCCCTGGATGACGCTGATCACCAAAGTGGTCAATGGCTGGCTGGCATCTCTGCCACTGATGACGTTGATGCTGGGGTGCTCCCTGCTTTGGAAAAACTTCGCCACTCCATTTACGTTGAACGTCGTTTTCACGGTTCCTTCCATGATTTTTACGGGGGCGGCGTTGCTCGGTTCGTGGTATCCGTGGTCCCAACCCTTTCTGGCCATGATGCCGAAGCATAAATGGGTGAATCACATTGACCCTTTCTATCTTTTCATCGGGATCCTGGTGACGTTTTGTGTCTTCATCTTGTCCACAAGCCGTTTTTTTGTCAAACGTGATTGGTAAGTAAAAAACAAATTTCATTCCGAAGGCGTGTCTGATTGGATCAGCGCGCCTTCCTATTGGAGGTCTGGTATGAATCAGATATTATTGATGACCAACAATCTGAAGATGGTGAAATTGGTAAGGAAATATCTATCAAATAATAAAATCAAGTTGGACCGGATTTCCCCTTGTGATATGCATAAGGCCTTGAAACAGCCGGATCAATATTTGGCCATTCTGATCGACACATGCGGTCTCGACCCCAAGTCATTGGAATCCGTCATCGTTACCAATCAGAAGCACGGCGTCCCCTTTATACTGTTAAACGGATCACAGGATAATGTAAAACGAACATTGAGCCTGTTTCATGATTTGTATCACGCTTCTTTGATGAAAGCCAAGCTGGAGAACGACTCAAAAATCATGTTAAATCGATATGTTGTTTTTGATCTGAAAAAACATCTTGTGATCAACAGAAACCAGGTGATCCCTCTGCCAAGCGTTGAATATAAGCTGTTAAAGGCTCTTTGTGAGAAATCACCCGGTTATTTGAGCACTCAACAACTGCTGGATATCGTATGGGGAGAAAATAAATTTGTGAATGTGGATACGGTATACGTACATATTCGCCGGTTGAGGCAAAAAATAGAAATCACTCCTGACAACCCCAGAATCTTGATTAACCGAAAAGGGGTGGGATATCGAATCAAAAGTGATTTTGACCACATCAACCAGGAAGAAAGCCATTGGGCAGAACAAATTTCTCAAAATAAATTCAGCCAGGGAGAGATCGAGGTTGGATCAGGCAACACTTTTACTGGTCGATGATGAGCGGGATATATTGGAATTACTGACCAAAACCTTGCGCTCCGAAGGCTTCCGAACGATTCTCACCGCCACTTCGGGATATGAGGCGATTCGGTTATGCGCGGAACACCGGCCGGATCTCATTATACTCGATGTGATGTTACCGGATCTGGAAGGCTATGAGGTATGCAAAAAGCTGCGCGAATGGACACATGCCCCCATCTTTTTTCTTACGGCACGGACAACCGACCTTGATAAGCTGACCGGCTATAACATGGGGGGAGATGACTATATTGAGAAGCCTTTTAACCCTCTGGTGATCGCCGCCAAAATTAAAGCACAGTTGAAAAGAGACCGGATGATGAAACAATCCTCCCCCGATTTTCCTTCCGTTTACGACTTTGGCGATTTTCAATTGATCGAACACACGGGGCAATTGTTGGTCAATGGAGAGGAAATCCCTTGCACGGCCAAGGAATTCAAGCTTCTCGCTTTTCTTTGCAAACACCCTTACCAGATTTTCAGCATGGGACAGTTGTACCGACAGGTATGGGGCGAGGAAAGTTTCGGTTATGAGAATACGGTCATGGTTCATATCGGGCAAATTCGAAAAAAGATCGAACCCAACCCCCGAAAGCCGAAATATATTATCACCATCCGTGGATTGGGCTACAAATTTGTCGGAAAACGGAGGCTTTCAAATGAAGCTGGAAACCCGCCTCATGATTAAATTTCTCACCGGTGTGTGTTTTCTGGCCCTGTTACTCACGGGATCATTGATTTTGATTTATTCATTTGCTTATACGTTGAGGGAGGAAAAACATAGAACAGTTACTCCGGAAGATTTGAAAAAGTGGTGTCGGCCACGAAAATCAACGAAGGAAAGCTTGATCTGAATCCGCAAATGAAACGACAAATGACCCAAAGGGACGAATGGGTTCAGATATTGGATGAGAGCGGAAGAGAAGTTTTTCGCTACAATACCCCAAACGGTATTCCACACGTTTTCTCACCGAGTGAATTGGTTCTTTACAAACAACATGTGGAGCAGGTCGGAACCGATATACATACTTGGTATCAAACCGTCAACGGAAAAGAATATACTTGGATTCTGGGACGGAAAAACCCATACGCCCTGTTGCAGCAGATCAAACGGCAGACACGGAGCAAAGATGGCTACATATTCATACCGCCGCGGTTATTGTCCGAAGTGAGGCAACGGGGCGGATGGATTCAAATCCTCGATCACCAAGGAAAAGAAATCTACCAATACGCCAGACCGCAAGATGCCAAAAAGCGTTATTCACTTGGGGAGTTTGCCCGTATTTCGCAACGCGGTTCTTCCTTCCGTTTTCTGACCGGAGAATTACAGGGTCAACACGTGACCTGGGTTTACCATCCTGCAGAAGTGGAGTCGGGTGAAGAGAGAACAGAATCTATCAACCGATTGTTCTTTTTTTGTGCTGTACTTTCAGCTGTAGGAATCTTTGCTCTTTTTGCCTATCGCTTCGGAAAAAGATTGGGGGAACCTTTACTGTTTATGATGGATTGGCTGAGAAACCTTTCCAACGGGGTCTATCGCATGCCCAGTCGCCAATCCGATGTTAAGTTCCCTCATTCCGGCAAGTCAAAAAAGACGTTTGCGCTTTATCAAGAGGTCATTCAAGCATTGGAACAGCTGACTGACAGGTTAAAAGAAGTGGAAGAGAAACGGAAACAGCTGGAGCAATCAAGGGAAGAGTGGTTGGCCGGTGTGACTCACGACCTGAAGACGCCATTGTCGGCAATCAAGGGTTACGCCGATCTTTACATGAGTCCGGGATATCAGTGGTCTGAACAGGAAATGGAAGATTATCTGCAGTTGGTCGTCCGGAAAACCGAGTATATTCAACAGCTGATCGATGACATGAGCCTGACGTTTCGAATCAAAAATCATGCATTGCCGTTGCAGCTGACTGCCTGCGATATGAAAGAGATGATCCGCCTGACCGCAGCTGAAGTGATTAGTGAGTCTTGCGTGGAGAACCCCCTGATCCGGTTGGATCTTCCTGCCGATACCACTGTGATGTATCCCATTGATGCCAAGTGGTTTAAACGTGCATTGGTGAACCTGTTGATGAATGCATGGATTCATAATCCGCCTGATACCGAGATTACCATCCAACTGGAGATAGAAAAGCCGTCGATTCAACATGATTATCCGGCACTGCGTATCGTGATAGCGGATAATGGAAAGGGCATGGATGAAAAAACATTGGCTTCATTGTTTGACCGGTACTATCGGGGGACAGATACGGATGGTCCCCCCAACGGAACAGGATTGGGGATGGCCATTGCCAAACAGCTGATTGAATTGCATCACGGCAACATCTCTGTGAGCAGCAAGCTCCATCACGGAACCACCATTACGATCCGTTTGCCTGCCAGGAATAAATGAAATGCAAGTATGCAAATCAGAATTATAGTTTCTTCCATTCCTTACAGATAATTTAGATTATGTTAAGAGATAGTTCAAGAAAAAAATAGGTAGAAAAGTATAATAGAATTTGTATTAACGTTAATACAATTAAAAAAATGGGAGGGATTGAGATGCCGGACAAGTTCGACCTTGATCTGCAAAGTGTTGAGGTCAAACAGATTGAAACAATGGATGGTTCTGGCTGGATCTGTACCCGAGGTTGCGATGAAGGCACCTTCGAAAGTTGGTGCTGTTAATCTAAAGTGCTAAAAGTTCCAAGGGGGGCAACCCCCTTGGAACGCTTTTCACACTGATATGGAGGGACTTTCCGTATGTACGAACCCATCCATACATTTATGCTACGTACACCGGTATGGCCTGCGGATAAGTTTCAGCAATTGCAGTGTGCAGGAGACTTACAAGCATCCTTGTTGAATGTGATGGACGACTGCTTTTTGGAGAGCATCGCGGTTGCGAGCCCTGCGTTATACAAGGATCTGCCTCATTTAAAAGGGGATTTAACACAACGAAAGACGCAACAGGTGGTGACAAGTGTTTTCAAATATGCTTCCAGAATGAGTACCAGACCGACCCCTTTTGGTTTATTTTCCGGTGTAACCGTGGGAGAACTCGGTGAATATACACAGGTTCATCTGCAAAGCACCCAACATCATAAGAAACGTGCCCGCCCTGACATGGAATGGTTGTTGACGATCATCGAAAAGCTGGAAGATATGGTTGAGGGACTTCAATATGTAAAGGTTCATGCAAACCCGCTCGTATTACGTGTGGGGGGAAGACTATACCTCTCTTATCACACAGAGTACGGAAAACAGACCAACGTGAAATCCAAGAGAGAAAAAATATCGATCAGGGCAAGCGAGCCGGTATTGGCAGCTTTGGACTTCAGTAAAGAACCTGTACTGTTTGCTGACTTGGTTGGCAAAATGGCACAACAGTATCCTGATGTTGAGGAGAAGCAAATCAGAGACTTCATTTTGCAATTGTTAAAACAGGAGTTTTTGATCAGCGATTTGCGCCCTCCATTGACCATAAAAAGTCCATTTCAATACATATTGGAGAAAATAAAGAGGAACCCTTTCTATCACGAGATTTATCATGATCTGTTGGAAATTGAACAATATATCAAACAATTGAATGAGACTGCCGTAGGAGAAGGAGTATCCATCTATCGAAAAGTGATTACTGAAATGAAAAGGATCAATGAAACCCAGTCCGTATTGCAAGTAGATTTGGCGCTTGCAAAAAGAAAAGCCGTGCTCAACAAAAAAGTTGCGGAAGAGGCAGCCAATGCGGCAACCATACTGTGGCGGATTGCCCAAACCCAGAAAGGGCTTCCCCATCTGAAAAGATACAAAAATCGGTTTCTCGAGCGTTACGGTAGAAACAGGGAAGTTCCGATCTTGGAGCTGTTGAGTGAAGAAACCGGACTGGGCCCTCCTGAGGAATATGATGCCGAGGCGAAAGGTGAAAATGAGGAACCGCGCAACAACGAGCGGGAACAAACATTGCTTCAATTGATGCAGACGGCATTGTTGCAAAAAAGCTATACCGTCAATCTGGACAACCACACGATCGAAAAGCTTGAGCCACCATCAATGGATGAATCGGATGCTCCCCTGACGATGGAGCTTTATGCGGAAGTGTTGGCGAACAGTGCCGAAGATATCGACAACGGTGACTTTACCCTTGTGATCGCTCCCAATCCCGGTTCAGGCTCAGCGGGACAGACATTCGGACGGTTTCTCGATATGCTCGACGATTCGGTTCGGGATAGTTTGGAGTCGGTTCATCGGGAACAAAGCAATACCCAACCAAATATCATCATGGCTGATTGCGTCTATTTTCCTTCCAAGGGAAGGGCCGCCAATGTATCGCTGGCTCCTGGTCTGCAGGAATATGAGCTGGTATTGGGCACCAACTGCGCCAATGACAAGAAGCAACTTTCATTGGATGATATTGTCGTGGGGGCTACGCTTGATCGCCTTTACCTGAAATCGGTTTCGCTTGGCAAGGAAGTGATCATCACCGCCAATAACATGCTGAATTTTCGGTCAGCACCTGCATTGTATCGATTTCTGCGTGAAGTTTCATTGGAAAACTTCCGTATTTGGCATTCATTTGACTGGGGGACATTAAGGAACTCTCCTTTTTTACCGAGAGTGCAGTATGGAAGAATCATTTTATCTCCCGCCAAGTGGAGATTATCCACTGAACTGTTGGGCGTTGGCAAAGAGGCGGCCGATGAGGAATGGGAGATTGCGTTGAAGCGCTGGAAAAAGGAGTGGATGGTCCCCCGCTACGTCTATCTGGGATCGACTGATCAACGGATTCTGTTTGATTTGGAGCATCCCGGGCAACGCAAGGAGTTAATGAAGGAATTGAAGAAAAAGGGAACCGTTCTTCTGAGTCATTTTTCCATGAGGATAACTGGTGGATTGAAGGGCCTGGCCAGAAACATTTTATTGGAGAGTTTGTTTTCCCGCTTAAGAAAAAAGATCTGAAACCCATCACATCACCCGTTTCGCCGTCGGTCAAAACATCCCCAAAGATCGACCGCCTGAAGCTTCCCGGCAGTGATTGTCTGTTTCTGAAATTGTATACGGCCAAAAGTCGTCAGAATGAACTGATTGCCGGCCCGCTTTCTCAGTTTACAAAAAAGATAAAAGAAGAGGGGTTGGCAGATCGATGGTTTTTCATGCGGTATGCAGATCCGGAAAGTCATCTGCGGGTGAGATTGTTTGGTAATCCGGACCGATTGATTACCAAGGTGTTGCCTAAGGTCCACCAATGGTCCCGATGGTGCGTAACGGAGGGGCTTCTCAAAAAGTTGACGATCGATACCTACGACCCCGAATGGGAACGCTATGGCGGCCCTGATCTCATGCATCACGCCGAGAAAGTGTTTGAGGCAGACAGCATGCTCATCGCCAGTCTCATCGAACAGCTTCGGTATGGAAAAACCCATCTTCCCGAAGAAGTTGTGGCGTGCATCAACATGATCGATTTGATGAGGCAGTTTGGATTGGATTTTGATGAGCAATTCCGTTGGCTGGATCAAATTGTGAAAAAGGATGAACACCGTAAGGAGTTTCAGCAATGGAGAAAAATATTGGTCAAGCTCACGCTTGATGACAATGTATGGGAACCGTTTCCGGGAGCCGACAAAGAAGCGATAATGAAACTTGCAAGACAGAGGAAGACCGTGATTGATATTTTTTTGAAGGAACTGGAAAGTGTTCGTGATCAAGGGCTGCTTTGGAATCAACCAAATCATATTTTGGGCAGTCTGTTGCATATGACTTGCAATCGTTTGATGGGCGACAACAGTAAGGAATTGAAAGCAAGAGCCTTTGCCAGGCATACGCTTTACGACCAGCGATTTTTGCGGAAACGGGTTCCGGTTGGTGAATAACCCAAACAACAGGGGTAAGGAGTCAGTTTCTTACCCCGACTCCTGTACAAGTGAAGGAGCAAAAGCATGGATAAAAAAGAAGAATTACAGGAACGATCCTTTTCCCGCCTTGTTCCAATGCTTTCCCATACACTTCGAATATTCCGGATCATTTGGAGCGTTGCCCGATTTCAGTTTCTCACCATGATCTTTCTGTCAATTCTAATGGGGGCCGCCCCCACGATCTTGATCTTAGCAACCCAAATAGTGGTCAACAATGTCGTCTTGAGTTGGAATGAGGGATTTTCTCAGGTGATTTATGCCCTGTCCGTCTTGGGGGGTGTCATGATTTTCAATGAAACCTGCAGCATCCTGCGGGTGTATGTTGAAAAAATTTTTGAAACCGCTTTGTCTTACCATGTGGACATATTGGTGATGAAGAAAGCAGCCGTCTTGCATCTCCGCGATTTTGAAAACCACGAAGTGCAGGATCAGATCAAGAGAGTCCAAAATGAGTCCAAGTTTCGAATATACGATGTGTTTAAGCAGGTAATGGCTGTATTCTCAGGGTTTATTACATTGCTTTCGTCCGTCTCAATCTTATTCTTTTGGCATTGGTGGGCAGCCGTCATGATACTGGTTGTTCCCGTGTTGTTTTTTCCCTTGTTTTTGAGGTTGGGTCAGAAGGAATTTTTGTACCTGTGGCAAAGGGCACCCAAGATGCGGGAGGCATGGTACATCAGTTATATCATGACCCGAGATTTTTCCTTCAAGGAAATCAAGCTGTATCAATTGGGCGCTTATCTGATCAGGAAATATCAGGAGATTCACAACCGGTTTATTTCTCAGGATAAGGAAGTTGCCGCTCAAAGGAGAACGCTTTCTTTTTTGTATCAGATCATCAACTATGCCGTCGTTCTGACCATCATTTATTTTATCTTAAAAGCCGCGTATTTCAAACAAATCCTGATCGGCAACATGGTAAGTTACCTGCAAGCTATCAGTCTCACCTTGTCTACTGTCCAAAGTTTGACGCAGGGGTTACTTCTTCTGTGTCAACACAACCTGTTTTTGGAACAGTTGTTCTCATATCTGGACATGAAGACGGAGTCAAAACAGCAAATGGATCTGCCAAGGAGAAAGTTGCAACACCCCATCTCACACATAGAGTTTCGTCAAATCAGATTTCGGTACCCTCAAACCGATCATTATGCATTGGACGGGATCAGCTTTCAGTTAAAAACCGGGGAGACTTTGGCTATTGTCGGACCCAATGGTTCCGGAAAGTCTACACTTATTAAAATACTGACCCAAATGTACACCGATTTTGAAGGAGAATACCGAATCAATGGCATTTCCGTCAAGGAGTATGATCCTGATGAAATCAACCGCAGAATCGGAAGTGTTTTCCAGGATTTTGTCAAATATGAAATGCCATTGCGTCAAAACATCGGTTTTGGCGATCTCCAAAAAATGAATGATGATATTTCCCTTTTGACAGCGGCAGAAAAAGCGGGATTGCATCCATTATTACAATCGCTTCCTGATAAAATGGAAACCCAACTTGGAAAACTGTTTCAGGGAGGCTATCAGTTGTCTGGTGGACAGTGGCAACGGGTGGCAATTTCCCGAGCGTATGTACGGGATGCGGATATATACATCTTGGATGAACCCAGTTCGTTTTTAGATCCTCAGGCGGAACACGAAGTATTCCGCAAATTCAAGGATTTGGTGCGCAACAGGATCGGGATATTCATATCTCATCGTTTGTCCTCGGCAAGGTATGCTGACAAGATCATCGTATTAGACCGGGGGAGAATTGTGGAGATGGGATCTCATGATGAGTTGATGAAACAGAATCAATTGTACGCGGAGATGTTTACCAAACAAGCATCGAGCTATGTGAATCACAATTTCACGAGCGTTCCGGATAGGAGGGTTCAAATTGGGCGAGGGACTGACGGGTTGCTCGGGAATCAACCCGGTTCTTGCTGACAGGGCAATGGAGATAAGCCAAACCATTTCCGAAAGATTGATCGACCCGATCGCTGTAAGGCGGATTGTCAAACAACCGGACAATGTTTCGGTAACGGGGGCGACTCCTTGGGGGGATATCAGTCTTTCTCATGGCTACCCGGGGTGCGTTCTCCTGTTTGCCCATTGGGATTGGTACGAACCCGGGCAGCAGTGGGATTATCATGCGCATCAACATATTCTGCAAATAAAAGAATATTTGGAGGAAAAAGGGGCCGGGAGCATTTCGTTGTTTTCGGGTCTTTCAGGAGTTGCTTTTGCTTGTCAGGCTGCTTCGAGAGAGGGTGAACGATATGTCCGTTTTCTCGACTTGGTCAATACCGCCATCATCAGGGAAGTCGATCGGTTGATAGAAAGGGATCGGGAACGCAGAAAAAAAGAACGAGGGGTGAGTCCAAAAGTTTATGATGTCATTTCCGGATTGAGCGGTATAGGCAGATATTTGCTCAATAACCCTCAAAACGGTGAGTTGAGCCTGGCCCTTGAAAAAGTTCTCCACTATTTGATCGAGTTGTGCGAAATGACAGAAGTGGACAACCATATGGTTCCGGGATGGTTTATCCCTCGGAAATACCAGTTCCTCGAACGGGAAATGACCCTGTTTCCTCATGGAAACTTTAATTGCGGCATGGCACATGGCATTCCGGGTCCGCTCGCTCTCCTGTCATTGGCTTCACTCAGAAATTATCGAGTGGACAAGCAATTGGAAACGATCCGGAACATCAGCGATTGGTTATTGAGAAGGATGCATGAGGATGAATACGGTCCATTGTGGCCTGACCGGATTCGGTTTGAAGATGAGATACAGGAGAAAAAATCGGAAAAATATTTTACTCGAGAAGCATGGTGTTATGGAACTCCCGGGGTTTCCCGCTCCATGTATCTGGCTGGAAAGGCATTGGAGGATGACGATCTGAAAGACATTGCCATACGGTCGTTAAAAGCGAGTCTGTCCAGACCGGAGGAGTTGCAGAAACTTGAATCCCCCACTTTTTGTCACGGAAAAACGGGTTTGATGCAGATATTGATCAGGATGGCTTGGGAGACCGGGGAGGAATGTTTTATTCAGCATGCGGAAACACTTGCGGTGCAGGTGATGGGCATGTTTCAGGAAGAGGCCCCGTTTGGATATCAGGATATCGAAGGTGGAAAAAGATTGGACAAAGCGGGGCTGCTGGAAGGCGTCTCGGGTATCGGATTGGCATTGATGAGCCTGAAGGACGAAAAATATTGGGATTGGGATGCAGCCTTTCTTATTTCATAAAAGGACGTGAACGAAATGGATCTGGATCTGTTGAAATCAAAAAATTTATTGGTAGGTGTCAGTGGCTCCATATCCGTTTTGGGGCTTCCTTCCTATCTGTCCATGTTTTCATATTATTTCAAAGCGGTGAAGGTGGTCATGACACCATCAGCAGATCGACTGATTCCGAGGGAAACAGTGAACCTGCTTTGTTCGGGGGCCTACACCGACGAAAAGGAACTGTTCAAGGAAGTCAGCCATGTGGAGTTGGCGAGATGGGCTGATGTCTTCATCGTGTTGCCTGCGACCGCCAACATTCTCGGACAGGCTGCCCATGGTTTGGGAAACAATTTGCTGACTACGGTCATTCTCGCCTATCCTGATCCCATTCTCTATTTTCCAAACATGAACGAGCGGATGTGGAAAAAAACAACGAAACGTCAGGATGCTGGAACAAGACGGGGATCAGGTTGTTGCGCCCGTACGGACCATGGCGTACGAGATCGCTTCGGGAGAGATGGGCCCCAACTACACGATTCCTTCCAAGGATGTGGTAATGAAACATCTTTATGAAATGGTGACCGGAAATCAGACATCCCTCCAAACGTAAAAGAAAGGCCAGTTCATGTAGATCATCCGTATTCCTTGTGACTCAAAACTGAGGGGGAAATAAGGATGTCCATGTCCGTAAAAGAGGCGATGGAAACACGCCGCAGCATTCGCAAATACGCACAAGAACCCATTCCCAGGGAAGATATCGAGGAAATGTTGCGCTTAGCCAGCTTGGCACCCAGTGCGTGGAACATACAGCCCTGGCGTTTTATCGTTGTGATGGATCCGGAGAAAAAAAGGGAATTGCATTTGGCTGCCAATCGACACCCCCAAGTGAAAAGTGCTCCAGTCGTTATCATCCTGACAAGTGACATGGAAGATGCCATTGCCCATATCGAAGAGTGTATCCACCCGGACATGCCGGAAGAGGGGAAACAATGGTTAAAAGAAACCATTCCAAAAGTATTTGGAGCGCAATCAGCCGAGCAACGAGGACAGTGGGGAGTTGCGCAGTCTAACATTGTCCTTGGATATCTGTTAATTGCGATTCGCAGCTTGGGTTATGACTCCTCGCCCATGTATGGATACAATCCGGAACGGATACGCCAGTTGTTTGATCTGCCAAGCCATGTGCAAATTCCTGCGATTATCGCCATTGGAAAACGGGCGGAGGAAGGGCATTCGCATCACCGTCACCCGCTGCACAGGATTGTCAGGTATGTGTAAAAAAAGAACTGCTGACCTGCCTTTGTCAGCAGTCCCACCGGCATCATCGGATGCCGGTTCCCTTTTTCATGGCAAGGTTTTGTTCACCGTGTCCAGCAACGGGTTCAGTATGCCCTCAACCAATCCGTTATCCCTGTTGTCGTCGTCATTTCCTTGGCCGTCGTCGCCCGGTTGATCATCGGGCGGTTGAGGTGGTTTCTCCTGTGGCGGTGGTGATTCGGAGTCCGGCGGATTGCTTGGTTCGGTTTGGGATGGCTGACCCGAATCATCCCGGCGCGGTTTCCGTGACGGTTGATCAGAAGATGACGGTTCCGATGCCGGTGAAGGGTTCGGCTCATATGCGGGTTGTTGCCTGTCGTTTGTGGAAGTGGCCTCGTTGGTATGATTGGCATTTGTATTGGGCTGTTCATATGTAGGTGCTGTGGCGGATGGTTTGTTCTCCGGTTTTGTCGCAACCACCGGCAAATCGGACGATTGGGACGAATGGTCGGCAGGTCGGGATGCATGTTTTTTGGACGCATCGGTTTGGCCTGACGGATGGACAACGGGTTGTTGTTGATCGTTGGAAGTAGTTACGGACGACGGGGTATAGGTGTAATGATCGCCGGTGATTTCTTTCAACACATGTTGTCCGACAGGCGCTTGCGCCGTTTGTGCGGGGATAAAGCCGGTCAACAGGAAGCATCCCGTTACGGTGGCAAATACCATTCTCCTCCGCTTTTTCAACTGTTTTCGACGTTCCGCTCTCGTCGGCATTGAACACTTCCCTCCTTTCCAACCCTATTCACCGGCCATTGTATCAAATTGCAGGCGGCTTGTCTGTACCAGCGGAAATGTAATTCGTGTCAAAGTTAGGAGATATTTGACAATCATAGCGGGAAGTTGCTTGTACATTTGTGTTCCGATCGGAAAAGCTCTCTGTTTTTTAACGATTGCACAATAGGGACTCAATCTTCACTACACAGGCGTTTGATACAATTCGTTTGCTCCCGGTAAGCAGACAATTCCCCAAGGAGGGGGTCCCTCATGGCGAAAACGATGGAGACACTTACCCCGTTGACAGTGAAGTTGGCGGAAAATGAGAAGGAGCGGGAACAAGCCTTCCGGTTGCGTTACCGTGTGTTTGTAGAGGAAATGAAAAATTCGTTACTACGCAATCCCCAACGGTTGGAATGCGATCACTATGACCCGTATTGCGACCATCTGATCGTCGTGGAACCTGAAAGTGGGGAAGTGATCGGTACATATCGTTTGTTGCCGGGTGACCGGGCTCGTCGCTGCGGATTTTACTCCGAGACGGAATTTGACCTTTCCGCTTTTCAAAGCGCGGCACCGGTCACATTGGAGTTGGGGAGGAGTTGCGTGGCTCCGGAATATCGCGACGGGAAAACGATTCAATATTTGTGGGCCGGTATCGCGGATTATCTGAAACGACACCGGTTTCAGTACCTCATTGGTTGTGCCAGTTTGCCGTCGATGGGACGGGAAGAATTGAACCGGGTTTACAGTTGGTTGCATTGGAAGGGCATGTTGACCGACGAATTCGGGATTCGACCGCTTCCTGACCGACGGGTGGAAGGTTTGGAACGCATCGATATCACGGGCCAGGAGAAAGCGATCATGCGGACCATTCCTCCGCTGATCAAAGGGTATGGTCGACTGGGAGCCAAACTGGCGGCCCAACCCGCATACGACCCGATCTTTGGTACATTCGATTGGTTGGTGGTGCTGGAAACGTCGAGCGTGATCAGGCGGTATCAGCGTCACTTTTTGGAGGGGAGGTAATGGTTTGTACGAATGGATCGCCAGATGTACGAAGAATGAACGGTGGATGCAGGCAGTCACGCAGTGGTTGCGGCAAATGCCGCTCCCGTTGGTTGAACGGATGTGCCGGTGGGGGGGCTTGTTGCTCTATGCGGTGGGTTTTGCGATGAGACGGAAAATACGGGAAAACCTGTCCCGATTGTTGCCGGAACGAACTTCCGGGCAAATCCGTCGCATCGTCCGGCGGTATTTTGAGCACGGGGTCCTTACCTTATACGAGATTCTGGTCGATGTACCGTCCGAGTTGGTCGGGAGCCGTGCAAGATTTACCGTCGAAGGGGAAGAACATCTGAGACGCGTGCTGGAGAGTGGAAAAGGGGCCATTTTGTTTACTCCTCATGTCGGTAATTATTTTTATTATTACTGGTACTTCTCACAGCGTTATCCCTGCCTGACGGTCGTGACGGCGGGGAGTGATGAGTTGCGCCCCCTGTATCTCCGCATGCAGGCACTCGGATGCCAAGGATTGGATTATGACAATACCCCGCCGCTGACGCTTTTGCGCAGGTTGCGGCAACATCTGCGCGAAGGCGGTGTCATTCTGCTTTTGGGAGATTTTTGGCGACCGAATTTTCCGCACGCGCTGATGTTCGGCAGACAAACACGCAGTCCCAGGGGAGCGGCCCTGATGGCTTTGGAAGAGCGGGTACCGGTGATCCCCTTTTACGGATACCGTGAGCAGGGTTTCTGTCATCGCGTGGTGATCGAACCGCCCGTTCACCTGTACAAGTATTTCGATTCCGGTCAAACCTTGGAAGCGACCAACCGGTTGAACGGTTTTCTGGAAAGAGCGATTCGTGCCTGTCCTGAGCAATGGTTTTACTGGTTTGATGTTGATCGCCGCTTTGATTCGGCGGGTGATTGGGTTGTGGATGATGGAGGGAGTTCGGATGAAATCGACCCGGTTTCCGTTTCTCCGTAAGCATCAACAAGTTCGTCAGTCAATGATTTCGAGCGCGTTTGTGACGGGCGATTTGTCGTCGTTTGCAGGTCGGGTGGGAAAAAGGGGACAGGTGTCCACTCCCGCCCTTCTGTATGGGGGGACGTTTTTGAAAGAAACGGGAAGCGGGGGAAAGAGAGTGAGGTGACCCATCCCACGGGCACACCGGGGATGGATTGTCTCACTCTCTTGTTTTGTTTGGGAAGCGTTCAGCATGAGAAAGGAGAGAAATGTGAATGGATACGGGAAGCCATCTGCTGTTCGGATTTACCATGGCCGGGCTGTCGTATCTGGACCCGGCGGTATCCGGCGACCCGACCCTGGCCCAGGCGGTGATGGTGGGAACGGTGGTGGGTTCCAATGCGCCGGATTTTGACAGCGTGGTGCGGTTGAAGGGATATTCCGCCTACATTCGCCACCACCGGGGGGTAACGCATTCGATTCCCGCCTGGTTCGTTTGGCCGGCGGTGATCGGTGTTCCGTTGGCCGCCGGATATCATGTGTGGGATCATTTTTGGACGTTGTACGGCTGGATTTGGCTGTCCGTCGTCTTTCATGTGTTCCTGGACTTGTTTAATACCTACGGGGTGCAAATCGCCCGACCGTTCGTGAAAAAATGGTTCCACCTCGATATTTTGGCGATCTTTGAGCCGTTTTTGTTTGTGGTGCATCTGGGAGGGTTGTGGTGGTGGTACCAGGGAGCCGATCCGCGTCAGGTGTTCGGCTGGGTGTATGCCGTCACCGTCGGGTATATCGCCGTTCGCACGTGGCATCATCGGCGGGTGATCGACCGGGTGCACAGGGAAACTGGTTTGGCGGGAGTTTGCCACGTATTGCCCACGTTTCACTGGTTCCATTGGCTGTTTGTCGTAGAGACGGAGGATGGGTTTTATACGGGGAAAGTGTCGGGGCGTTCTGTTCGGGTGGAGGATTTCTATCCCAAGGAGCGGGAAAACCCGGCAATCCGCGCGAGCATGAAAACGGACGGCGTGCGGGCGTTTCTCAGTTTTGCCCAATGGGTGCACGTTACCTGTCGCGAGTTGCAAGACGGGTACGAAGTCATATGGAGCGATGTTCGCTTTTGGTACGACAAAAAGCTGCCGTTCGGCGTCAATGTCCGGCTGGACAAAGACGGCAACGTGGTGTGGCATCGGTTGGGTTGGCGCAAGCGGCTGTGGGACCCGCCGTTTGTGTGAGTGATGGATATTGGAAGAATACAATGGGCTTCCCGCTTGTGTGAAAAGGGATGGCCGTTTTCCCACAAGCAACCTTGGAATCATTGGAAAGAGGAGAGTGAAAACGGCCCACCCGAGATCACGATGGTAGTCCACTTTGTCAGCAGCTACCCAAATTGGGTAGTTTCTCTTTATGCCGCCGCAGGAAGCGGCACAACTCGTCGCTGTACTGGCGGCCACCAAGTTGTTGGAGCGGATACCGGTTGTCAAGGTTTTGGATGAGGTGTTGGGCAAGTTCAAGGGCGTGATCCAAAATTGGGCGAGAAAATGGTTCCTCAGGCCTCGCCTGCAACCGGCTGGCGGTGCTTCGGTCGATTGGCAATTGGATGAACATGACCGGGATATCCGACATTTTGCCAAAACGGATGAGTTCACCGCCGTGCAGGACTCCGGCTCCAAAAAGGATAAAGCCTGGGATCGATTTGAGAGAGAAGATCCGTTGCCGGGAAGTGTGGGGGTCAGTAAAACGAATAGTTTGTTTAAAGAAGTACTGGATATGGCGTATAAAGAAGATCGCAGTAGAGTTCAAACCTTCGGCATTCCGGATGATATGGTAATACAGGATGGGCGTATTACCATTGTAGAAGAGGCAAAGATGTATTCCAAAAAGGATTTTGAACGGTTAGCAGAGTTGGCAAAGGAGAATCCTAAGCAATTTGTTAGGGAAGGGGTACCAGCAGCAAACGATCCAAGACAAAAGCGCTTTATCCAGTTAATTAAGCACAAACGTTCTGTAAATTATCTTCTAAACCACTTAGATCGATTGAAATTAGCCAAAGAGCTGGGAATCACCCGTTCCGATTCGGATGTGGTTTACATGCTGAAGGTTCCCAAACATGCACCGGAGAAAGCACTGAACGTGATTAAGGAGACCTTTGAAAAAACACTTCAGATTAAGGTGAAAATCCGAAAAATCGACTGGTAGGGAGGGAAAGGTATGGAAGATAGGGAAAAATGGCTGATATATACCTATTGGGGGTCTTATCTGAAAGAGGATTACCTTAGTATCAGTTTGGATGTTGTTGAGATCTTGATGAAACATTGGGGGATCGCTCGCCGATTGAACGGATGGAACTTTGACTTGGACAATGAAGGAATCAGAGACATTGATTCCATCGATAAGGTTAAAGAAGAAGTATTAAACGATCGGGATCACTACGAACTTTATGACGTGACATTTTTTAATCCTTCAATCACAGAAGAAATCTATGTCAACCGGCTGAATGTAAACAAAACAATGCTAAGAGTGGAAGAATACGACGAACTTAAGTATTTTCAAACCGACGATCCCGCGCTTAACGAACAGCGAACCCAAGCCCTGCTGGAAGTGTTCACCGATGTGGCAAGCCTGCCGGCCATCGAGGAGCTGTGGATGGGGGATGAATGGAACGCCTTTATGGGAAAGCCTGCTTATTTGTATCGCCCGAAACCGTTGTATGATCGGGTCTATGATACTCTGTACACATTGAAGACCAAAAACGAGGTAGAGAAGTTGGTTCAACAGTTTGAGCGGTATGTTCCGAGTGAATTGGTGATGGACTTCCTCAATCAGCGATTGGGAGCGGAAGCTGTCCGGGAGATGGGGAACGGGAAAATCCGGGTATTGTTTTACAACCGGGAGTTGACCCGATTAAAGGCAGATCCCAAAAAGGTGCTTTCAGAGTTGAAAAATCACGTGGATAACTATTGCCGGCAAAAAGGGGTGACCCTGTATCCGCTGTGAAAGTTGTCTCAAAGGCTTAAATGACAATAAAAGCTCCCTTGTGCTTTTGAGGGAGCTTTTTGACTGATCTTCGCGTCACAAGGAAGCGCTGATCCCTCTCCTGAGTAAACCGGATTTGCAAAAATACGGAGTTTCACCGGATCAACGACCGCAGATACGCGATCACTTCTTTCAACTGATCGACAAACACATCAATCTCTTCCTCGGTCGTTGTACTGCCGAGTGAAATCCGCACGCTCTGGTGCGCCTCATCTTGGCTGCGTCCCATTGCCATCAGCACGTGGGAGGGGGCATGTTTCCCCGCACTGCAGGCGGAACCGCTGGAGACGGCAACGCCCATCCGGTTGAGTTCCAGCATCACCGCCTGACCCTCGATGCGATGGAAGCTGAGATTCAGGTTATTGGGCAAACGTTGTTCGGGATGACCGTTCAACCGCACTTCCCCGATTTCCGTTTTGATCCGTTGCCAGAGCCGGTCACGCAACCGGGTGAGTCGCTCCCGGGTCTCTTCCACTTCGCGGGCGGCCAGTTCGGCCGCGATCCCCAAACCGACGATGGCGGGAACATTGTAGGTGCCGGGCCGCATACCGCGTTCGTGTCCGCCGCCGTGAACGATGGGGGAGATGCGGACGCCTTTCCGCACGTACAGCGCGCCGACCCCTTTGGGACCGCCGATTTTATGGCCGCCGACGCTCAGCAGATCGACATGGAGATCCCGCACCGAAAACGGGACCTTGCCGAAAAACTGGACGGCATCGGTGTGAAACAGCACGTCTTTGTTACGGAGCAATCGCCCGATTTCCGCGATCGGCTGGATGGTTCCCACTTCGTTGTTGGCGGCCATGATGCTGACCAGGATGGTGTCGGGTCGCAGGGCCCGCTCCACATCTTCGACGCGGACAAGGCCGTTTTCGTCAACGGGGAGTTCCGTTACCTCAAAACCGTTCTCCTTCAGCGATCGGCATGTTTCCAACACCGACGGGTGCTCGATCTGTGTCGTGATGATGTGTCGCCCTTTGTGCCGCCGCTTTTTTGCGGCGCCTTGGATGGCCAGGTTGTTGGACTCTGTTCCTCCGCCGGTGAACACGATTTCCCGGGGACTTTCGGCACCCAGCGCACGCAGGAGTTGCCCCCGTGCATGCTCGACCGCATCATGGGCGTGTTGTCCCCAATCGTGCAAACTGCTGGGGTTGCCAAATTCCGTGTCCATGTATTGGAGAACGCCCGCGCGCACTTCCGGCCGAACGGGCGTGGTGGCCGCATGGTCCAGATAGATCCGTTTCATTCGTTTTGAACGCCGGGAACCCTTGGCCGGCGCTGTTCCCTCCCTTTTTTGTTCAGTGATTAGCAATGTTTTTGAACTCCCTTTCATTATAGCGAAAGGGAGAAACAAAGTCCTCCCCATTTCCGGAAAAGAATCGTAACCGTTTTCACCAGCTCAAAATTGGCAGTTGACAATCAGGTGTATCATAACAACAATAAGAGTGATCGGTTGAGCTGATTATGTGAAAGGAATCACAAAGATGCGAACGGTACAAACGGATTACATCGTGGTGGGCAGTGGAATCGCGGGATTGATGACCGGCCTGTTACTGGGAAATACGGGCGAAGTGATCATACTCACCAAAGCACGTGAGGAAGCGAGCAATTCGTTTCGGGCGCAAGGCGGGATTGCCGCCGCGATCGGCGAGGGAGATTCTCCCGAACTGCATCGGGAGGATACTTTGCGGACGGGCGTTCAGCATTGCGATCCCACATCGGTGGATGTGTTGGTCAATATGGCACCCAAAACAATTCAATTGCTGATGGAGTTGGGTGCGAAGTTCGATCGTGACGGCGAGCAATGGGCATTGGGACGCGAAGGTTCCCACAGTGCATCGCGCATTCTGCATGCCGAAGGGGATGCGACGGGTGCGGCCATCACCCGGGCATTGCTTCAGCAGGTGGCGAAGCGCCCGCATGTCAACCTGATCTCCCATACGATGGTGGTGGATTTGGTCGTATCCGACGGAGAGTGTGTGGGTGTACTTGCAGCCGACGCCGAAGCCGGTGCGACGCTGTATTTGGCGCGAGGCGTCGTGCTGGCCACGGGTGGTTGCGGACAAGTGTACCGATATACGACGAATGATCTCGTATCCACGGGTGACGGGTTTGCCATGGCCCGACGAGCGGGCGTGCCGCTGATGGACATGGAATTCGTACAGTTTCATCCCACTGCGTTGGCAGTGGAACAAAATCCGATGTTTTTGGTTTCGGAAGCGGTGCGCGGTGAAGGTGCCACCTTGATCAATGACCGTGGTGAAGCATTCATGCAGCGATATCATGCGTGGGGCGACCTGGCACCCCGGGATGAAGTGTCGCGGGCGATTTACAGTGAAATGCAGAAAGGTCGCCGCGTCTTTCTGGATGCCGGCGTGATCGGTGAGCGGTTTGCCCGTCGATTCCCCACGATTGAGCGCCATTGCCAAGCGCACGGTATCAATCCGGCAAGCGATCCGATTCCTGTCACACCTGCCGCACATTTTATTATGGGCGGAATACGGACCGATTCATACGGGCAAACGCCGCTTACTCGCCTGTTTGCATGCGGGGAAGTGGCATGCACCGGCGTTCACGGTGCCAACCGTTTGGCGAGCAACTCCTGTTGGAGGGCGCCGTATTTTCCCAGCGCGTGGCGGAACGGATGGCGCATCTGCCGCCGCGGGAGAAAGTGCCGGATCACGTGCCTGCTGTAGAGCTGTACACGGATCGTACGCAAATGGAACAGTGGAAAGATCGAATTCGGACGATCATGTGGGAAAAGGCGGGGATCATTCGAACGGCACAGGGCTTGACTGAAGGGCTGAATGCGTTGCGCGAGCTGGAGAGCGAAGTGCCGGTCTCGGCATGGGAGTGCCGCAATATGATTACCGCGTCGCAAGCCATCCTGCAATCCGCTTTGTGGCGCCAGGAAAGCCGCGGTGGACACTATCGGGCGGATTTTCCGGAAACATTGGAGGAGTGGGCGAAAAAACACCACGTGGTATAGAAAGGAGCGGGGAAGATGAACCCGTTGGAACTGGATGCTGTCATCCGAACGGCATTGAATGAAGACGTCGGACCGGGAGACATCACAACGGAAGCCTTGGCGGATGAACATCATGAGAGCGCGGCTGTTTTCATCGCCAAACAACCGGGTGTCATCGCCGGTCTTCCCGTGGCGGAGCGCGTGTTTCGCCTGTTGGATGCGGATGTGCGGTTTGAACGGTTGGTGGAAGAAGGAGATGAAGTGACGGCATACACCGCTGTGGCCCGCGTGATCGGACTGACGCGCGCCCTGCTTACCGGGGAGCGTGTCGCGTTGAACTTCATGCAGCGGATGAGCGGCATTGCGACAGTGACCCGCCAGGTCGTGCGCCAAGTGGAAGGGTTGGACTGCGTCATCCTCGACACCCGCAAAACGACGCCGGGACTGCGTATGTTGGAAAAGTACGCCGTACGGGTCGGCGGCGGCACCAACCACCGCTACGGTTTGAGTCACGGTGTCATGATCAAGGACAACCATGTGGCGCTGGCCGGCAGCTTGGAAGCGGCTGTTCGCCGCGTGCGGGAACGCCTGGGGCACATGGTGCAGGTGGAAGTGGAGTGTGACACGTTGGAACAGGTGAGGGAAGTGCTGAAACTGGACGTGGATGCCATTCTCTTGGACAACATGGAACCCGCCGAGCTGCGGGAGGCAGTACGGTTGATCGACGGCCGGGTGTGGACGGAAGCCTCCGGCGGCATCACACCGGACAATGTCCGGGAAGTGGCGGAAACCGGCGTCAACGGCATTTCGCTCGGCTGGTTGACGCATTCGGCCAAGGCGATGGATATCGGTTTGGATTGGACTGGAGAAAAGGGGGATGAGCGATGATTGACATGTTGACCGCGGTGCATCAGGATTTGCCGGAAGAATACCGCACGCTCTCCGACCAGGAACTGGATCGCCGCATCTTGGAAGCGAAGCGCCGGCTCGGATCGGATTTGGTGATCCTGGGTCATCACTACCAGCGGGATGACGTGATCCAATTCGCCGACTACCGTGGGGACTCGCTGAAACTGGCCAAGATCGCGGAGAAACTGCACGATGTCAAATACATCGTATTCTGTGGCGTTCACTTCATGGCCGAAACGGCCGACACACTGACCACGGATGAACAGATCGTCGTGTTGCCCGATATGAAAGCGGGCTGCTCCATGGCTGACATGGCGGATATCGACGAGGTGGAAGAAGCGTGGGAAGTGATTCAGGACGAGTTTGGTGATACGGTCATCCCGGTTACCTATGTGAACTCCACGGCGGCGATCAAGGCGTTCGTCGGTCGTCATGGCGGGACGACCTGTACGTCCTCCAACGCGGAGGCCGTGTTGAAATGGGCGTTTGAGCGGAAAAAGCGCATCTTGTTCCTGCCTGATCAGCATCTGGGACGCAACACCGCGTACAAAATGGGCATCACGCTGGAGCAAATGGTTATCTGGGCTCCGGAAACGGGTGAATTTGAGGATTACCATTGTGATCGGGAAGACGTGCGCATGATCCTGTGGAAAGGACACTGCTCCGTACACCAAAAATTCCTGCCCGAACACGTGCACCGCGTCCGCGAACGCGATCCCGAAATGAAAGTGATTGTTCATCCCGAGTGCTCGTTTGAAGTGGTGCAACTGGCAGATGACAATGGTTCCACCGATTACATTATCCGCACGATTGAAGCCGCTCCGCCGGGAAGCAAGTGGGCGATCGGCACGGAAGTCAATTTGGTTCAACGCTTGGCCCAAGAGCATCCGGAACAGAAAATCATGTTGCTCAGCACGACCATGTGCCCCTGTCTGACAATGAACCGGATCGACCGTCCGCATCTGTTGTGGGCGCTGGAAAACCTGGTGGAAGGCAATGTGGTCAATCAGATCAAAGTGGACCCGGAAACCACTCACTGGTCCAAAGTGGCACTGGATCGGATGCTGGCTATCCAATGATGCCGGGTAAAAGACCGTCTCTCTGTTTGATGGGAGGCGGTTTTTTTCATCCGCAACTGCCATATTTGTGGTATCATACGGAAAAATGTGACCGAAAGGCGGAGGCTGCCAGGGATGAGAAAGTGTATCGTAGTGTTGCTGTTGATGATATTCCTGGTGGGTTGCAATGCGGAGTTCATGGATCGGGAGCCGGACCGACTCCCCGTCATTCCAACCCATGACCATGGCCATTCGTTTACATACAAGGGGAAAATATATACGGCACAAGCAGTGTTGGGTGTCCCCTCGTCGCAGTTGGGAGAACCCGTCGGCCGGGTACAGCCGGAGGACATGGTGGTTTACCGTATCAAAGGGTTGTCGGAGGAGTGGTTGGCCACTCAATTTGAAGGCACACCCACCGTATATACGTCCAAAAAAGGGATCAATCTCCAAATGCTTGCCCCCCGTGAAATCATCGCGGAGGATACTACACCGATTGTGAGTTACTTTACCGACGATCCTTCCATCAGAGACCAAACAGTGATCGCTCGATTGATCAACCGCATTGTCAAGGGCCGTTATGCAATGGGGAAGGTGGAGGGGAAGATCAGGAACCTGAAACTGCTTTCCTTCGTCTCTTCCCGCTATCCGGGAATACGATATCAGATTTATTATACAGAAAGATTAGACGGTCAAACCTTTTTGGATGACAATGTCGGCCGGGTGTATCCGGGAGCGGGTTCCATGCTCAAACCGTATTTGGATTGACACTCCACACGTCTGAAGACGTGGGATTCTTGGGTCGTTAGTAGGGTACTTCCTATGGTCGCCGTGGGCTTTCTGACAGCCATTTCTGTAATTGTGATGACACATTGATTCCATGGTCATCCGGGCATATTCATTTTTGAATGAATCAGCATGCAGGGTATGCCGAATGTTATTCAAAATTGAATCAGTTGATGGTTGATCTATCCTGATTCATTTGTTTGCGCAACTGGTGGTGTTCACTCCTTCCACCGCCATCACACTTGTAATCAGTCAACTTTATTTATTTGGAAAATTAGAAAATAATCTATAAGATAATATTGGTATAAAACTTGCAATAGTGAAAAGGTGCAAAAGGGCGAAGGGAAATTGCCGTGTCAACTGGTTGGGTGGCTTTCATTGAACAAATGCATCAATTGCCTGCACCAAGTATGGCCAAAGACCATCCAGGCCTGCCGGTAGTGAAAAGAAGAAGGATGTTGATTTCTGCGGGACAGATGGAACGTTACTCGGAATCGTGACAAATACCGGGTATCGCCAACCCGAAGTGGTTTGGGCGATTCAAAATGCGGCTGATCGCCTGTTGCAGGTAGCCGCCCGGAAATGGATGAAACAGTGACCGTTACGAGCACATGGAATCACATTTGGCGGGAATCCCGTCTCCTGTTCGGCTGCTCTGGCCACCACTGAGGTATCTAAGGAGAAAAAGTTGATTGAAAATTGCCGGGAGATGAGAAGGTACGCCCCGTGAGAGACCTGAAAGAGATGAGATCGCATGAGGTGGGATTATGATGCAATTGCTTGATATCATTGTCATTCTCATTTATTTTGGCACGATGATCGTGATTGGGCTCTACGGTTCAATGAAAGCCAAAACAACCGAAGAGTATGTCCTGGCCGGGAGGAATTTGGGCTTCTTTATGTTCTTTGGTTGCATGGCGGCGGTTATTTTGGGTGGGGCATCTACGATTGGAACTGCAAAACTGGGTTATCAGTATGGAATATCAGGGATGTGGTTTGTGGTCATGATTGGATTAGGGATGCTCCTGTTGGGAATTTTTATGATCCGGCCACTCTATGGGGAAAAAGTGAAAACCATCAGCGAATTATTGGGTAAACGTTATAATACTGAAACAAGGTATCTCAGTGCCGTTGTGGCCAGTATCTATACACTCATGGTTTCTGTTACACAAGTGATTGGAATGGGAACCGTTTTTCATGCCGTACTGGGTTGGGATGATCATGTATCCATGCTGGTCGGCGGAGGAATTGTCCTTTTTTATACGCTGTTGGGTGGTATGTGGAGTGTCACCATAACGGATATTGTTCAATTTGTGATCAAAGCCACCGGCATTTTTGTCATCATGTTACCCATGAGCTTATATGCGGCAGGTGGATGGTCCAATCTGGTTTCCAGATTGCCTGATTCTCATTTCGATCTGACTCACATTGGACTTACCCAGATCTTGCAATATTTCCTGCTCTACACGCTTGGTTTGATCATTTCCCAGGATATTTGGCAACGGACATTTACGGCAAAAACAGAAAGGATTTCTCGTACAGGCAGTATTGCTGCCGGCGTTTTCAGTATTGCTTATGCGATTGCGATCAGCATCATAGGGATGTGCGGCGTTGTTGTCATACCCAATATCGATAATCCGCAAAATATTTTCGCAGCCATGGCGCTCAAAATTCTTCCGCCCGGTGTATTGGGACTGGTGCTGGCTTGTGTGTGTTCCGCGCTGATGTCCACTTCCTCAGGTACATTGCTCGCCTCATCCACTTTAATCACGAATGATATACTCAAACCATTTTTCTTCCAAAATGCAGATGAAAAGCGGTTAATGACCGTTTCCAGGGTCGTAACTTTGCTGGTTGGATTGACTGGCATCGTCTTTGCCATTTGGATTCAAGATGTATTAGTGGCACTGGATGTAGCGTATGCGATTCTCTCCGGAGCCATATTCGTACCTGTGGTGTTGGGATTTTTCTGGAAAAGAGCAACTGCGAAAGCAGGATTTTATTCGATTATCATCAGCACTTTGGTCATCATCGCCGGGTTAGCGATCGAAGGGATTACTTCAACCAATCCGATAATGTACGGAATCGCCGTCAGCTTCTTGGTGATGATCATCCTTTCACTGATCCCTGCGTCGAAAGAAGTTGTTGTCAGCAATGAGACAGCCAAGCAGGAGCACAGTTAATATCCAATAGTCTTTGGAATTCGGCAGGGAAAAAAGGTTCTTCTCCAATCTCCAAAGATGTGAATGCATGGGAATGGAATCTCATGAAGGTTGCTGATTTGGGTCGACGACCAAAAAGCCGCTTGGTCCCGTTCTGGGATCAGCGGCTTCTTTGTTTTATGAACCGTGAGGTTCCGGTGGAAGTTCATGCGGGGGAATTTGCAGATGCTGGACCCGCAATCGTGTCAGTTGTGTGGCCATGTAGTCGGGGGAATAGGGCATATCGTGTTTCAGCCACCAGGAAATGACGCCCAGATAAGCGGATGCGGCATAGTGTATCAAGATCTCTTTGGGTACTTTGGGATGGATCGCTTTGGTCATGCTTTGTTCCAGGCGGCTGTCCAAGACGTTGACAAAAACGTCCATGAGCCGGGACCAAAAGCTTTGTTGCCCTTTATTGCCGAGCATCACTCGATAAAATTTCTCGTGTTTGGCAACATGCTCAAATACATAGACCAAGTCGGGAAGCGGCTGAATGACATTTCCGTCTGAATCGACGATGTCATAGTCGATCAGCCGGCATTTCTTCATTCCGGTTACCAATTCTTCCAAGATCTCTTCCACGCTTTGCGCGAGCAGATCTTCTTTGTCCCGGTAATGCAAATAGAAAGTGGCGCGGTTGAGGGTGGCGCGCTGGGTGATGTCTTGCACAGTGATGGCACTGAAGCCTTTTTCACCGATCAGATCGATGAGTGCGTTTCTCAGCATTTGGCGCGTGCGGATGACACGGGGATCCAATTTTCGGGACTTGTGTGGCATAGGTTTTCTCCTCCTTTGTTGATCTTTTTGTTAATTGATAAACAAATGTATCCCCTTCGTCGCTTAATCAACAAATCAGCAGGGATTGCTCATTGAAATCCCCGTTAACGGTATTATAATTGACAATGTGTCGTTTATAAAACGGTTTGTTTAAAAAATGGAATTGCATGATGGAGTCGGAGCCGATTTCCATTACAGTCACGAATAGGAGATGGTACACATGTGTGGTATCGCCGGTTGGATCGATTGGGAAAAAGACCTTTCCGGTGAGCGGCCGGTTTTGGAAAAAATGGCTCATGCGATTCGCCATCGCGGACCGGATGCAGACGGATTTTGGCTGTCGAAAAGGGCCGCTTTGGCGCATCGCCGCTTGATTGTGATCGATCCGGAAGGCGGTCTGCAGCCAATGGTTTATCGCCAAGGGGATCGCGTTTATACTTTGACATATAACGGGGAGATCTATAACTACCTTGAGTTGCGGCGCCTCTTGCAGGAACGTGGCCATGTGTTCAAGACCAACTCCGATACGGAAGTGCTGTTGCACACCTATTTGGAATGGGGCGAAGATTGTGTTCATCATTTGAACGGGATTTTCGCTTTTGCCATTTGGGATGAAGCGGAGCAAAAGCTGTTTTTGGGACGCGACCATTTGGGGGTCAAGCCGCTTTTCTATGTCGAACGCGGTAGCGCCGTCTTGTTTGCTTCTGAAATCAAGGCTTTGCTCGCGCATCCGGCTGTCAAACCGGAAGTGGATCAGAACGGGTTGGCCGAGATTTTCGGCATGGGGCCGATGCGCACTCCCGGCGTCGGTGTGTACAAAGATGTGAAAGAAGTGCGTGCCGGCCATACAGTTGTGTTCACGCGGGAAGGAAAACGCATCACCCGATATTGGGAACTGAAAAGCAAGCCGCACACGGATGATGTGGAGACGACTGCGGAACGCATCCGCGAAATCCTGGAAGATACCGTGCGTCGCCAACTGATTTCCGATATGCCGCTCGTAGCGATGCTCTCCGGAGGATTGGACTCCAGCGGTTTGACGGCGATTGCCGGGAAAGAATTCAGCAGGGAAGGCAAAACGCTCCATACGTATTCACTCGATTTTGTCGGAAGTGACCGGGATTTCCAAGAAGACTTGCTCCACCGCGATTTGGATCAGCCTTGGGTCAAGCGGGTGTCCGAACATGTGAAAACCGAGCATCACACAATTGTCCTGGATGCGGATGAACTGCTGGAGCACATGCTGGTGCCGCTTCGGGCCCGCGATTTGCCGGGAATCGGGGAAATGGAAACATCGCTGTATTTGTTGTTCAGAGAGATGAAAAAAGATGCGACGGTGGCCTTGTCCGGTGAATCGGCGGACGAAGTGTTCAGCGGTTATCCTTGGTTCCACCAGGAAGAGTTTCTGAATGCGCGCACGTTCCCGTGGCTGGTGAGCACTGGTTTCATCAGCAAGGTCATGTCGCCGGAAGCATTGGAGAAAGCCCGCCCGGATGAATATGTGGCGGCGAGATACGAAGAAGCGATTGCCGAAGTGCCGGCGTTGCCCGGTGAAACGGCGTTGGAAGCGCGCCAGCGGGAAATGTCTTATCTCTTTATCACCCGTTTCTTGCCGTTCATGCTCGACCGCAAAGACCGCACCAGCAGTTATGTCGGTTTTGAAGTGCGTGTTCCGTTCTGCGATTATCGCTTGGTGGAATACCTGTGGAATGTCCCGTATCAAGTGAAAACGGTGGATAACATCGAAAAAGGCATTTTGCGGCGGGCACTGAAGGGCTATTTGCCGGACGATGTGCTCTACCGCCGGAAAAGCGCATATCCGACCGCGCAAAATCCGAACTATTTCCAAGCGGTCAAGCGCTGGATGAAAGAGATTTTGACTGATGCCAATTCCCCGGTATTACCGTTAATCGACAAAAAGAAAGTGGAAGCGGTCATCGATGGACAAACAGATCTCGATGCCGGCAGAATCACCAAATTGCTGGAATACCTGATCCAAGTGAATATGTGGTTGAAAGAATACGGGATTGTCATTCGTTAACCCTTGTCGTTATTCCCTACAAAAACCTGCTACTACTACAGTAGCAGGTTTTTTGCAGAAGATAGAAACACATTTTTGCGATAGATATTTTAGGAGAGATTGTTGAAATGGAATCGGAGAGAACAGGCTCACCTGTCAAAGCGTCTCTTATGGCGTGTCTGATGAATACTGTCCCTCATTGTTCTCCCGGATCACTTCACCTGCGTCTGCAGGGAAGCGGTGGCTTTTGCAATAAAGAAATAGATGTTTTATCATTATTGAAAATGTCATTCTATCCAGATACCAGTATTTGTATTTTTCGAAAATCAAAAATTTCCTGTCTCCATCTGGGAGGGACTTCATTGAAAGCGATTGTCATAAGAAATTATGGAGGTCGCGATCAACTGCAACTGGAGGATATTCCCGCTCCATCTGTTGAAAAGGACGAAGTTTTGGTAAAGATTCACGCAACCTCTGTCAATCCCTTGGATTGGAAAGTACGAGAAGGGATGTTGAAAGGTCGTCGGGATTTTCAATTCCCTCTCATTTTAGGTTGGGATTTTTCCGGAGTGGTGATGGACGTCGGTGAAGAGGTAAGCCAACATTACCAGATTGGAGATGCCGTTTTTGGAATGCCCGACCTGACCAAAAACGGAACTTATGCGGAATATATTTCCGTAAAGGCTGATTACTTAGCACCCAAACCCCGCAATTTATCTCACGTCGAGGCTGCTTCCATCCCGCTGGTGGGATTGACTGCGTGGCAAAGCCTGGTCACTCACGGAAATCTCCAACAGGGGGAGAAAGTGCTGATTCATGCCGGGGCAGGTGGTGTAGGAAGCTTTGCCATCCAGCTGGCCAAACATCTGGGAGCCTATGTGGCAACAACGGTGAGTGAGCGGAACAAAGATTTTGTCTCCGAGCTGGGAGCGGATGAAGTCATTGACTACCAAAAACAGAATTTTGCTGCTCAACTTGCGGATTTTGACGTGGTCTTTGATACGGTAGGTGGAGCCGCGCTGGAGAAAAGTTGTTCCGTGTTAAAGCCTGGTGGAAGGTTGATCACCATTGCCGGGTCCGCGAATGCTTCCCTGGAAGAAAGATACGCCATCCGTATCGATCCTGTAGAGGTGGAACCCAACGGTCAACACATGAAAGAGATCCTTACTTTACTTGAAAACAGAAAAATTCGTCCCGTCGTGGAACAACAATATCGCCTGGATGAAATTCGAAAAGCCCATGAAGTAAGCGAGTCGAGGCATCTCCGCGGAAAGATTGGCATCGTAGTTCAATGAAATGGAAGGGAGACAGATGTTTTCACACCACGTGACTGTGGCGTTTTTTGTTTATCTCATAACAGATATTTTTTGGCTAAAACCGATTGATTATTGATTAACCACTTTATCCGTGACTTTTTCCTTCACCAGACGAGTGACAAGAAAAGACTAACCAAGGACACCAGCTGAGCTGCAGCGCTGGCCCAACCGAGGTTCGGCAGAGTGCTGTACTTGAGTATCAAGCCTCCCATGGCGGAACCTCCCACAATCCCCAAACAGAGAAAATTGCTCCCCCTTTTATTCGGGGAGCATTGGGTGGGATTCTGAATCCGGACCTCAACCGGTTACGATCAGCTCGCCGTCCAACACTGTTCCCTTTTCTAACGATATACCTGTCACTGTCAAAAGGTTGATCGGATTGATGTGCCAACATCGGCTCAATCAATACAAAAATCCCCCTGCTATTGTATGTACGGGGGATTCTGACTTATGGGAAGAAAGTCGACCAAAAAGAAAAGCCCAACAAGGGCTGAGTAAAACCCACAATGTGGTGTCCAATCCATTTACCATTGTAACATATTATATTTATTACACCACTATTTGTTCTTTCTAAATGATTCACTGGGGATCAAACCCTGCGTGAATATGAGCAAAAGGGGGGCTGAGTGCTCCAACGGTTAACGACATAAAATCCTCTTCAATCTTGTGGAGGTGAGAAGATGTTATTCTTAACTTTATTGCACCCAGGGGAACATTCATTTTCCAGCGTCTTTTATTGGCAGGTACTGCCTCGAAAAAATAACCGCATTGGAACGGAATAGCGAACGTTCGATTTTTCAAGTAATGATCGTTCTCCTTCACGGCGGCAGTGCCGATTTGCAGATTGGACGTGTTTCTTGTCAGAAATTGCTTTTGAACCAGTCGTTACCGCCTTGGTGGACCAACTACTAACATCAAATCACCTGCACCGTTATACTGGGTGCAAGTGATTTTCATTCAGGAGGGATTCCATGAGTAAATCCATGGTTCAAAAGACCCTGGATGGACTGAAACAGCGGCTTGTAAACAATAAACTGACAATTCAGCAAGAAGAGGGTTCGATAATGGAGGTTGAGTTTGCGTTTCATGAACCGGCAACTGAGCAAGAAATTCAAAATTTCACCGATTGAACAGGTATTCAATTACCAGAAGACTACCAGGCATTTCTCCGAATGCATAACGGAGCGGTCTTGTTTAAACCATGGTTTGGCGGCGAAATGGAGTTGTTTCATTTGGCAGAGGTCGAAAATAAACGAGGGATCGTCGGGTATTTTCTTGATCATTGGTATCCCATCGCCGGTCAAAATGGACATTTTTTAATGATTGATGGAGAAAAAGCCAATCGGGGTGAGAAAGATTATCTGATGTGGTGGGACTCAAGCATCGTAGATGATGCCAAACATCTTAATCTCAACTTCGAGATTTGGATCGATCGGTTTATCGTGGCACAGGGCAGCATGTTTTGGTATTGGCCGCTATATAACGTCCATCACTATTATCGTAACCGTTAGATCGCGGAATGATCTGCCGATTGAATTGGGAAATCAGTCGGGGAATGGTGTGTTTGGACCTGACTGCCGTTTGCCCGGATCGGGACAACAAACAGTTACACTGAAAAATCAGGGGTGGCAGTGCCCCGGTCTGTGACACCAAATAAAAGCCGGACGGGGTACCGTCAGAAAAAGTGTACAGATGCATGAAATCCGTTCATTTTGAACGGGATTGGAATAAGCTGTAAATGCCATGAAAACCCCAAGGGAGCAGGGTTTGTCGCCATTTTTGTTATCTGTCGGCGATCTGTCCCCCGTGTACTGAGAGACAAAAAATGATGAAGTCGAACAAGATCTCCGTTTTCCTGTTATTTCCTTCCGGTCGCAGGGATAAATCTTGAATCGCGGAGTGATAATGAAGATGCGGGTACGCAACGGTTGAGCTCAGTTTCATCTGTTACTCTCCACCAAGCGAGAGTGCAGATGGTCATCCAAAGACGCATGCAGGTCTGTCAATGGCTTTGTATGCAGTCGGAGGAAAAATGCCTTACGTTTGGAAAAGGCTGCGTTGCAGTCGAGTACCAACCCGATTGCAGCGGGGTCCCAACCAATCGTACGGCTTCGAGCGAACGAACCATCATCATCAGTTGTGAAATGTTTGGTCATGGTCAAGAGATCATGGCTGGATATGAAGCGATTCATGATGGTTCCAGGTAAATCGTTGCGTACCCGTTTTTTGTGCCTTCATCCGGGGCAGTCCGTATCCAAAAAACCCGGGGGATATCTAAGACGTCAAGCTATCAAGCGACTTGTTTCGTTACAGCTCTCCTGTCAGAATCCATCAAGGAGGGCATTGCACGCTGCTCTTGGGAAACTGGAACAGTTGTGTTGAAGAACGGCTGTTATTCCTGTTCGGATTGGTGAAGGGAGACAGTCGTTTTTTTGTTAACCTCATTTGATGTTGGATTGCTGTCCGATTTTGTCATTAAAGAAAGCAAGTGATAAAAAGGATCATTCATTCTCCGTCATGCCGGAGGGTCGATACCATTCCACGGCATTGCGCCAGAGCACCTTCTCGGCCAGCGTTTCTCCCAAGGTCTCACGGATGAGGTTGATATCTGCATCCTGAAATGGTCTTTCGGCTCTGGTGGAGGGTAGATCCGTACCGAACATCAGTGCATGGGGATTGACCGCAGTGATGGATCGAATCGCTTCTTTCACATCCAAATTCACTCTGCCGAAACCTGTCGCTTTGACCCGCACCCCTTTTTCCACCAGAGAGAGCAAAGCGGGAAAACCTTCACGGGATAATCCCAGATGATCGATGGAGACAGCGGGCAATCGGGTCAAGACTGGGGCGAGGTCAGCCAACAACCGGGAATCGATATACAGTTCCACGTGCCAGCCGGCCAGTTCATATACGTGTGAGGCAAAATGCTCCAATCGGTCCAATGGCACTGATCTTCCGCGATGAACGTTGAATCGGACTCCCCTGACTCCGATTTGGTGTAGGTGCAAGATTTTATCATCGGGATAATCGACAGGCAGTTGAGTGACACCGACAAAGTTCGGACCAAGGGTTGTCAGCGCTTCTGACAAATAGCTTTGATCAAATGATTGAAAGGAACCGGATACGACCGCCCCTCCGATCAGACCAAGGTGACGGGTCCTCTGGATGTAATCCTCACAAGTGAAAGGATCGGGCAAAAAGCCTTGATTTTTCGTCAGGGGAAAACGTGGGTCGATGATATGAAAATGAGCGTCAAAAATGATCATCGATTCAGAAAACTCCTTTGAAAGAATGAACAGGATACGCGAATGATAAGTCCGGGAATCGTTCAGCGATCGATTCCCGGACACGTGTTTTAACGGGAACGAGGGAGGTGGATAAAAAATGATCAGTTCACTTTTTTGGCGACAGATTGATGGAGATAAGCTTTGTATCCGTTGGACAATTGGATTTCGTACCATTCACGGCCTTGCCCGGTCAATGTGAACACCGTACCGTTTGCCGCTTTTTGGATGATGGGAGCGGACAAAGACGGTGCCGATCGGACGTTGGCCCGGCTGGCCGTGATTTGCACGCGGCCGGTTGCAGGCCGGATCGTGTCCGTACCAGTATCATTGCCCACATTGACCACGTTGGCGCTGTAGACGTATCCCGTTTTGCCGTTGCTCAGTTTTACGCGATACCAGTCCCGCACCACACCGGTTTTCTCAATAACGGTGTTTTTGGCCAACTGAGTGATGACAAACGCGCCGGTGGAAGGTCCGGTGCGGATGTTGGTTTTGTCCACGGTGATTTTCAGTTGGCCGGAAGCCGGTTGGACACCGTAAGAGGGATCACCCTCCCAGCGGCCGGTGTGTTGGCCGTTGTGAATCCAAACGGGTGTGCCTTCCGGTACGATATCGTAGAGCTGGATCACGTCCTCGTTGCGCATCCGCACACATCCGCTCGATGCATGGGTGCCGATGGATTCCGGCTGATTGGTGCCGTGAATGCCGTAGGTGCGTCCTTTGTCACCGTTGACGCTGATGCCCAGCCAGCGTGGACCGAGCGGGTTGTTCGGATCGCCGCCGGGAATGTTTTTCCAACCCGGTTTGACAATCTTGACAACGAGGGTGAAGGTGCCTTCCGGCGTCAGGGATTGGGTTCGGCCGGTTGCGACAGGGTATACCTTGTAGAGATCACCGTTTTTGTACAAATACAGTTTGTTCGTCTGCTTGTCCACTTCAATTTGGTAATGGACGGATGGTGCCGCGCCAACGTTCGTGAGTGTAAACGTGAAGATCAAGGCCAGCGCGACAAGTGGAACGAACCACCATTTCCAATGGCGAACCGTTGTCGTTCCCTCCTCTTCTCTCTGTCTCCCCCGTCCCGTAAAAGAAACCGCCTCATTGGCGGGTGGCTTGTTTCTATTTCTAGCATACAGAGATTCCGAATCCTCGTGAAGAGGAAGAAAGAGGAGATTTTGCGAAATCTCTCAATCATCATTTGCGGACGACACTCCGGTGAACATTTCAGATCAAGCCATCGTTTCCCGAGCGGATTTGGCGGTACGCCGCCGGGGACATCTTTCCAACCGGGATTCACCACTTTCATGACGATGGGAAACATCCCTTCCGGCGTCAGCCGGAGCGACCGTCCGGTGGCGCCGGAATAGGAGCGCACCACCATTTCATTTTGGTATAATGTCAAGGGGTTGGTCGATTTGTTGACCGCGATGCGGTATCCACGGAGGCACCGGCGCCCGGCACGACCCGTTCCACCACCCAAAAGCTGATCAGCATGGCAAGACGTTGCAAGACCCATTCCTACCCGATAAAAAATTGGCGGATCAACTGACGGTGTTTGTGTTTGTGTGAAAATGTAGATTTCTATAAAATGGGGAATGCTGCTGACAGATGGTGATAACGACAAAATCATCGTCTTGGTCGGGCGAACGGCGAGCGACCATTGTAATGGCTGAAACAGAACCGGAGGAAGAGGAGACTCCCGGAAAAATGTTCACCGGTGTTATGTTTGGCTTTCAGGGTGTATAGACAAATAAGGGGGGAGTGCATGAGAAAACGAAGCCGCGCGAACGTGGAGCACTATCGGTGGGGTGAGGCGTGTGACGGGTGGCATTTGGTCAAGCAACCGGAGATGAGCGTGATCCAAGAACGGATGCCACCGGGAACGGAGGAAACAAGGCATTATCATGCGCGGGCGCGCCAGTTTTTCTTTGTGCTGTCCGGGGTCGCTACAATGGAGATCGCTGGGCAGACGGCGGAATTGCATCCGCAGGAGGGAATCGAAGTACCGCCGGGAGTACCGCATCAGATGCAAAACCGTTCCACGCAACCGGTGGAATTTCTCGTGATCTCTCAACCGTTTGCACAGGGAGATCGGGTGATCGTTCCCGCTCGCGAATCGGAAAAAGCTTGACCCACTCGCGAAATGCGGAGTAGCATGGTTGTAGGTGTATATTATTAAACTAGTTTTAATTATTCGAAAAGAGGTGAAATGATGGCAAAGGCATCGCAAGCATCCAAGGAAGACTTGCAACGGGGATTGAAGGAGCGTCACATTCAACTGATTGCACTGGGTGGTGCCATCGGAGTCGGGCTGTTTCTCGGATCGGCGAAAGCGATTCAAACGGCGGGGCCGGCTTTGATGCTCGCTTATGTGATCGGCGGTATCGTTATTTTCTACATTATGCGGGCATTGGGCGAGTTGGCGATGTATCGGCCTGTTTCCGGCTCTTTCAGTACATACGCTGAAGAGTTCATCGGTCCCTGGGCCGGTTTCTTCACCGGATGGACGTATTGGTTCATGTGGGTGGCCACGGGCATGGCCGAAATTACAGCAGTGGGCAAGTATGTGCAATTCTGGTTTCCTTCCGTTCCCCAATGGATACCTGCATTGGTGGCATTGATCGGCGTATATGTGGCCAATTTGATCGCGGTCCGTTTATATGGTGAGTTTGAATTTTGGTTTGCGATGATTAAGGTGGTCACCATTTTGGCCCTGATCGGTGCCGGTTTGCTGATGATATTTACGGGATTCGGCAATGCCGGAGAATCGGTCGGATTTTCCAACCTGTGGAGCCATCAGGGCTTTTTCCCGCATGGTATAACAGGTGTGTTGCTCGCATTGCAGATGGTGATGTTTGCCTACCTCGGTGTGGAATTGATCGGTGTGACTGCCGGTGAAGCGGAAAAACCGGAGAAAACGTTGCCGGCGGCGATCAACAAAGTGTTGTGGCGGATTTTGATCTTTTATGTCGGTGCGCTGCTTGTCATCATGTCGCTGTATCCCTGGAACCAGTTGGACAGCGAGCAAAGCCCGTTCGTCATGACCTTTGAAAAAATCGGCATTCCCGCCGCTGCGGGCATCATCAATTTCGTCGTGTTGACGGCCGCCCTGTCCTCCTGCAACAGCGGCGTTTTCTCCACGGGCCGCATGTTGTATGCGCTGGCACAAAAAAGGCAGGCGCCCTCCATCTTCAGCCGTGTGAGCAAACAGAAGGTACCGGCCAACGGATTGACTGTATCCGCCTTGGTATTGCTCGTCGGCGTACTGCTCAACTATGTGGTGCCGGAGCGGGTGTTCACTTATGTGACCAGCGTGGCAACAGTGGGGGCGATTTGGACGTGGGGTGTGATTCTGGTGGCCCACATGCGGTATCGCAAGGCGGTACGGGAAGGCCGCGTTCCGTCTGTTTCGTTCCGGATGCCGGGAGCGCCCTGGACCAATGTGTTGTCTTTGTTGTTCCTGGTGTTGGTGGTTGTTCTGCTCGGGTTTGACAAGGATACCCGCGTGGCTTTGTATGTCGCCCCGGTGTGGTTTATTCTGGTGGGCATCGGCTACGCATTGACGCAAAAAGGCAAATCGGCTCAGACTGGAGATACGAAAGCCTCCGTTCGATGAGTGGAACTCCGTTTCCGTATCAGGTAAATCGATAAGGACGCAACGTTTACCAAGGGAGCGACTGACCAAGCCCTGAGCGAAGAACCGGAAAGTGAAGGAATTGATTCGCGGGCATTTTCCTTTAAGCGAAGCGTCCTGCAGTTCGGAGCGATCTGCTTCCTTGCAGGGCGCAGGTGGAGCGATCCGGGAAAGCGAGAGGACCAACAGATACTACCTCGGACACATTTTGTTCAGCAGTCTCACCCTCTCCCGACAGGGAGAGGGATTTTTTCGGCATCCAAGTGCAGGAGAAGCAGCAAAAGCTGAACGAAAATCCAATCTTGTGCAAACGGATGTGTACAATTTGTGATGAAAACGCTTTCTCAATTTCCATCACCTTTCATATAATAGTTCGTGAGGAAGGGGTAATCTATGCAGTTGGATCAAAGAAGTTTGCGGTTATTGCAAGAAATCATTTCTTCACCAGATGTAAGGTTTGGAGATCTGCAGCGGAAACTCACCCTTTCCCGCAGACAGATTCAATATGATCTGGAGAAGATCAACGATTGGTTGAGTGAAAAGAACCTGCCACTCATCGAGTACGATCGGCGTCACGGTTTTGTGATTGAGAAATCCCTTTTGCATACAGTAGAGGAATTGGGATCTTTCCAATCAGAGGAGATGTATGTTTTATCCGATGAAGAGCGTGTCAGATTCGTATTGCTCCTTTTGCTCGCGAAAAAAGAAGACTTGTCCCTGTTTCATTTTAGCAGCGCTCTCCAAGTGAGTCGCAACACGGCGCTAAACGATGTCAAAAAAGCCAAAGCCTTCGCCGGAGAATACGGCATCGACCTCCGTTATACCCGAAAAGAGGGTTATACACTGGATGGATTGGAATGGGACCAAAGGCGCTTGCTTGCGTCTTTGGTCCGAACCAGCCTGGCCCACGAGAATGGAGAATGGCTGCTGGGTCAAGCGCTGGGTACGGATGTAAAATGGGTAGCCATGATTCGCCAAGAACTGGAACAAATTGAACATCAGTTGCGAGTCCGGTATACAGACGAACGTTTGGCAGAGCTGGCTTACGAGATGGTCTACACCATGATCCGCATCCGAATGGGACACAGGCTGGTTAGGCCGGAGAGTGATTGGCACGAAGTGATTTCCACTCCGGAGTATGTGGAGATCAAGAAACTCGCTCAAACGTTGCAGTTGAAAGAGGAGGAAGACTCCGCAGAATTGGCTTATTTTGCTCTTCAACTGCTTGTCACCAATGTCGTCGATACCGGTCATGAGCCGGATGCTCACAGTCAGAGGCTGATGAGGCAATCGATTGGAATGGTGGAAGAGTTTGAGAAACATGCCTGCGTCGTGTTGCAGGAAAAAGAAAAACTGGCCCGCCAAATTTTCCAACATCTACGTCCAGCCTATTTTCGCGTGAAATTTGGGTTGGAATTGGAGAATCCTCTGCGGGATCTCATTCGGAAGGAACACGGGGAGCTTCATCACCTGGTCAAAAAGGCGATGAAGCCGTTTTGCCAACTGGTGGGGCGTCCGGTGTCCGATGATGAATGTGCGTATGTGACGATGCATTTCGGCAGTTGGCTGAGAAGGCAGGGAACGGAGCTCTCATCCCGGCCGAAAGCGGTTGTTGTTTGCCCCAAAGGGATCGCCATCTCCCAAATGCTCTTAAAAGAACTGAGAGAGATGTTTCCTGACATTCTTTTTCTGGACAGCTTGTCTGTAAGGGAATTTTACCGTTCTTCCATTTCTTATGACATCGTTTTTTCCACGGTGTTTGTAAGAACTGAGGCACTGTTATTTATTGTGAACCCAATGATTGACGAGGATGAGAAACAACGGATTTGCAAAGAAGTTACGCAAGTTCTGTACGGAATTTCACAGACGGAACTCAATGTTCCGGCCTTGATCGAATTGATCGGCCAGTATGCCGACATTCGTGATGATGAAGGATTGGCGAAAGCGCTTCACAGATATTTCAATACCAAATACAAAAAAAGATTGGTGAGGAAGGAGAAAGACAAACCCGTGTTGGATCAACTCATCACCGAAGAAACGGTTCAATTGGCCGACGAGGCAGAGAACTGGCAAGAGGCTGTCCGTTTCGCCTCCAAACCTCTTCTTGAGAATGGATCGATTGAGCCGTCCTATGTTGAGGCGATGATCCGCTCCATTCGAGAAACCGGACCTTACGTGGTGATCACGCCCAAAGTCGCCATTCCTCACGCCCGGCCGGAAGAAGGAGTCAACATGTTGTCCATGAGCCTCCTTCGTTTGAAAAAAAGCGTGCTGTTTGGCGAAGATAAGCCGGTTCACCTTATTATCGTACTGGCCGCCACCGATGATGAATCCCATTTGAGAGCACTCGCCCAATTGACGGAACTGTTGTCACGGGAAGAAAACATTGATCAACTGATCCGATCTGGAGAAAAAGCGGATGTTATGAAATTGATCCATCATTATTCGAAAGGAGAATGAGAAAATGAAAATTTTGGTTGTATGCGGAAATGGTCTGGGCAGCAGTTTCATCTTGGAGTTGAATGTGAAAAAAGCGCTTGCCGAACTCGGAAAAGAAGCCGTCGTCGAACATACGGATCTGGCGACGGCGCGCACGGAAAAGGCGGATCTTTTTATCGGGGCCAAAGACATCATTCATGGCTTGGACGATGGGACACGGAACATCATCGCTTTGGACAACATCATGAATATAGGGGAAATAAAGGAGAAACTCACTCCATATTCATGAAGTGAAGCTTTTGAAGCAGAGGAGAAGGGAGCATGTCCTTATGTTTGACCTGATAATGAAAGACATTTTGGGAACCCCGGCCATTCTGGTTGGTCTATTTGCACTGATCGGCCTAATCTTGCAGAAAAAGGGAGTGGCCGACATCATCGCCGGTACGCTGAAGACCATCATGGGATTTGTGATCATCGGCGCAGGGGCAAACGTGATTATCAGTACACTGGACATTTTCGGGAAAATGTTTCACAAAGCGTTTCACCTTTCCGGGGTGATCCCCAATAACGAGGCCATCGTTGCGGTGGCCCAGCACTCATTTGGCATGGAAACCGCCCTTATCATGGTGTTTGGGATGGTCGTCAACATCTTGCTCGCCCGGTTTACACGATTGAAGTATATTTTTCTCACCGGGCATCATACGATGTTTATGGCCTGTCTGATCGGGGTGATCCTGTCGACAGGCGGTTTAAAAGGAGCCGATCTTGTCATCATCGGTTCTGTATTATTGGGTTTGTGCATGGTTCTGTTTCCGGCTTTGTTACAACCTTATGTCAAACAAATCACCAACAGCGACGACTTTGCGGTGGGGCATTTCGGGTCACTCGGTTACTTTGTCGCGGGAACGATCGGAAAATATTTTGGCAATAAAGAAAATTCAACGGAGAACATCAAGGTTCCGAAGCAACTCAGTTTTTTACGCGACACTTCGGTGGCTGTATCTTTGACCATGACCATTCTCTTTGTCATCGTGGCGTTCTTTGCCGGTCAGTCGTTTATCGAAAGCCAGCTTTCGGGTGGAACCAACTTTATCGTTTACTCGCTGATCCAGGCCATCACTTTTGCTGCAGGTGTGTATATCGTTCTGGCCGGTGTTCGCATCCTGATTGCGGAGATTGTACCGGCGTTTAAAGGGATTGCGGATCAGATTGTGCCCAATGCCAAACCGGCACTCGACTGTCCGACTGTTTTTCCTTTTGCACCCAACGCGGTGATCATCGGCTTCATCATGAGCTTTCTGGCCGGATTGATCAGCATGTTTTTGCTGCCTGCGTTCGGGCTTGCCGTGATCGTTCCCGGATTGGTACCGCATTTCTTTACCGGTGCGACAGCGGGTGTGTTTGGAAATGCGACCGGCGGAAGGCGTGGAGCGATACTTGGAGCGTTTGCCAACGGCCTGCTGATCAGTTTTCTTCCGGCTCTGCTGTTGCCGCTTCTGGGGACCCTTGGCTTTGAGAAGACGACCTTCGGTGATTCTGACTTCGGAGTGGTCGGCTTGATCCTCGGCTTTATCATGAGATTGTTCTAAAACCGGTAGACCCTTCCGTTGATGGCAAGGGTCTTTATCATGGAGTAAGTTGCTTTGGACCTATGAAGAGCGAGCGGGAAAACCCTGCCCTTCAGGATTGGGATGAAAGCGAGCGTCGGACGCGGGAGGCTTAGTTCCTATCGCGTCCGATATCATTTGGGTACTATCGAGTCGAGAAGTTAGAAAAACAAAACAACTATGCGAGCGAAAACTCGTTACGAAAATCACCGGGCTTGGACGAAGCCATCGTGGATGGATGTGGGTTGCCACACCGGATGAAGGAGAAGGCCTCCGGTATTTCATCCGTGTGGAGCAAGTCACGGGTCAAAGAAGAAATAAGGAGAGCGATCCACTGCATAACGGATGGGGGGAGGATGTCGAGGAGACAACCTCCCTGAACCCCGCTTTCGCCGTCCGGCGGGGTTTTTTGATGGCGAGAGGAAATAGGGTCATCACACCAAAAAATATCATCATGAAACAGAAAATAAGGGGAGAGTTCCGGATTGCCGATCGGTATGACCAAAACCCCTACCGAACAATCTGCCGTCGTCGATTTGAGATGGATTCAGGAGGGATCTCCTTGCGGATCACGGGATTAGACGTTCCGGCAAATTGTCATTTTGACCATGCGAAGAGAGTAATCGAGCAGTGCTGTCGAGAGGAAGGGCTTCAGATTACTTTGAAGGAACCTATCGTCTTATCCAGGTTCTACCCATTGGCATTTTAGGAAAGGAAGGGAACGTGGAACATTGGAAGTGACAATTTGGCCGATAAAGAATCTCGTTCAAAAGAGTCGGAAAAGCGAATGGATCGAAGAGGCCATTCAACGGCTGAAGCAATCGTTTGAAAGTCGGCTCAAGTAAATTTCAAGAGAATGGGATAACCGTGTGGGGAACTCCGGGACAGAGATTGAGCAACCAAACAATGAAAGGGGAGAGCCGTATGAGAGTGACGGATTATGCCCGGATTGCCGATCGGTATGACCAAAACCCCTACCGGCAACAAATCGAACCCGATGAGGATTTGAAACGGTATCTGAACCAACACCCGGACCGGAGATGGCGTGTGTTGGATCTGGCATGCGGGACGGGACTGTATTTGGAGAAGCAAGTACAGGCGTTTTCTTCCCAGCTTGTTGACTGGCACGGGTTGGATGCCTCGCAGGAGATGCTGAATCATGCCGAAAAAAGGGTTCCCCACGCGAAACTGGTTCGGGGATGGGCGGAAAAGATGCCTTATGAGTCGGAAAGTTTCGATGTCGTGGTGAACAATTACGCGTTTCATCATTTCACCCGAAAGGAAGAGGTAATGGATGAGGTAACTCGCGTGTTAAGGAAAAACGGGCTGTTCAAAATGTGGAACATTGCCGTTCAAGAAATGGCGCGATGGTGGGTGTATCAATACTTTCCTTCCGCCCGGTTGGTGGACGAGGAGCGCTTTTGGCCGAAAGACCGGATTTATACCGAATGTTCCGCCAGGGGGTTTCAGGTGGAACTGTATGTCCACTATCAAATGGTCCTCAAACCGTTGGCCGAATGTGTCCAACATGCCCGCAATCGGGATATTTCCGTTCTGACGTTGATCGATGATCGGGAATATCAAGAGGGGTTGGACAGACTGGAACGGGAGTTTCAGGACCGACCGGAAGCCGCCATCGTCCAAGAGTTTGCGGAGCTGTGTTGTCTCGCTGTCAAACGGTAAACTGAGGCGCCTCGTCAGTTGAAGTGTTTGGTTCATTTGTCGGTTCAAAAGAGGAATCCCCCATATGGAGAAAAAGATTCAGGTGATTGATTTGACGGGATGGAGTATGTCCCCTTCAACATTCTTTCATCCATCACCCCGTTTTGGCCGTTCGGCGGGGATTTTTATATCCAGTCATGACATGTTATTGTATAAAATAAAATGAAAAGTCAATCTTCAAAGGAGGGGAACCGATGAATCCGCATGAGACTGCCTTGGTGACCAGTCCGTTGGGAGTGGGAGCCGTCGTTACGCTGTTGATTGCCGGCTCTTTTTGGTTGGACCGCCGTTACCGGTGGTTTTCCTGGTTGGGAACGGCGATTCTCGTCATCACCGGTGGGGCTGTATTGGCCAATATCGGCGTGATTCCCCCTTCGATCGAGACGGGTTCCGGCCCGGTCAATCCATTTTACACGTTTGCGTATGATTACGGGGTTCCGTTGGCTATCGTCTTCATCCTGCTGTCCACTGATCTTCGCGCATTACGGGGAGTGGGGAAGCCCGCCCTGATCGCCTTTGTACTGGCCGCGATCGGTACGTTGGCGGGAACGGTGATCGGAGCGTGGTTGTTGGCTGATGCGATCGGACCGGAAATGTGGAAACTGGGTGGGCAATTCGCGGCCAGCTACATCGGCGGTGGGGTGAACTATGCCGCCGTTGGGCAGGCAGTGCATACATCCGGGTCGTTGTACGCCGCGGGTGCCGCTGCGGACAATATCATGACCAACCTGTGGATGGTGGCCACGGCAGTGATCCCCACCTTGTTGGCCCGTTTTTATCCGTCCATCCGCAATCGGAGGGGGACTGATGCGGCACCGGCAGCGAACGGCTTCATGAGCGGCGGACCGACCACCGTTTCCATCCATGAGATGGCGTATTTGACGGCGGTGGCACTGACGTTGGTCGCTGTTTCCCAGTGGATCACGCCAATCGTGGCCCAATGGGTCGGATTCGAGATTCCCACCGTCATTTTCTACACGACGTTTGCTTTGCTGTTGTCCTGGTTTACGCCGATCAACCGCTGGGGTGGAGGAGAAGAACTGGGCAATTTGATGCTTCATTTCTTCTTCGCCACCATGGGGGCGGGAACGATCCTTTCGACTCTGGTGAACAAAGGGCCGACTGTCTTCCTCTTCCTGACCGTGTTGGTGGGCGTGCATGCGCTGATCGTTTTCGGGATCGGGAAATGGACGCGGATCGAGATCGAAACGCTGTCCATCGCCAGCCAGGCAACCGTCGGCGGTCCGTCCACCGCGCTGGCGCTGGCCGTCTCCCAACGATGGACGTGGCTGGTGACGCCGGGAGTGTTGTTGGGCGTGTTGGGCTACGCCATCGGAACTTATGTGGGAATTGCCACGGCCCGCTTGTTGCAGGCGTTGTTGTGAGAGGAATTTTGACAGGGTCAGAAAAACCCGCCCTGAACATTGGCGGGTGAGACTGATACAAAGTGGGCCGGGTTGTGGCTGGTAATTCCCTCAGGGGAAAATGATGCACATGATTGCTCAGATCCGCTTGAACCACATGTGATTTTGGGAGCAGGCCCGAATTTCCCCGTCGAGTGAGGAGCGGGATGTGGAATCGGTGACCGCAGCCTTTTCACGCCCCGCCGATCTGACTCGGCGGGTGTGTATCATCCTTGTATGAAAGGAAGTCCTTGAACCAATCGGATCCCGGCTAAAACGATGAACATGATATAGATCACCAAAACAGGTTTTGACTTTCTGTAGAAAAGGAAGCCGATTGTGGACAAGATCAGGGTAAAGATGGAGAATCCAACCGCAACGGCAACACCATCCTCATCCACCATACCCGGATATTGATGTAGGCTTGCAAGGTAACTGGTGGCTAAAGTAAGAAAAGATAGCAAATAGAATAGCGTAACCAGAAAAATGCGAATCCCTTTTTTCATGTAAACGGGCAAACAGTGCCCTTCCTCCTTTTCACGATCATGGTCAATCGCCGCATTTCAATGATCTGCCTCAATGAAACCTCCTCATATGATGAATGAGGTATTGAGCGCCACCGATAAAAACCGTCCCCAAAAGGACGGATTTGAACACAACGGCTGGAAGCTCATCCCAAGTCAATGGCTCCTGATTAAAAGCATAAATGTTGACCACGGGCAAAAGAGCCCCTTTTGTCAGAATTTGTGTGCTGGAATAAACGATCGGGAACATCAGTGACCAACCGGTGTTCATGGTCATGGCCATTGCCAAAAAGCCAAGTCCGCAGAAGAAGTAGGATTCTGCGATCAACTGTACCGACATAGGTTCCCAAATTCCCGGTGCAGTCCATTTTTCTATCGCAAATAACAATATTTCCAGGAGCAACACATAGAAAAGGAAAAACACCCCGACCCGGACAACTCCCAGCTTCCAACGGGAAACAGGATAAGTGAAAATCGTTTCACTTCCCGGCTCTTCCAACAGGTCATAAAACAGAAAAATACTCCACCATGCCGAAAAAATCGGGGTAACATACTCCAAAGCCGGTATGATAAAAGGAAGAGCGTCTTTTACCGTCAGTGTATATAGGAACAGCAGTACCATCGCCATCATCGGTATATACGCTTGGATGCCCATGGATTTCCAATCGAACAATATGCTGATTTTTCCTTTCATCGGTCGTTCCTTCTCTCACTCTTCATCAAGTACAAATAGCCATCCTCCAATGTCGGAGTGCATTCACGGGCATTCGGCGGCTCTTCATCCGACAGAACGCGCAATTGGTACATTTGATCGGTTTTGTGACTGGAAATCACTTCCCATTCCTCCGCCGACCGGTAAAATTCCTCTTGCGAAAGGGAAAATTCCCATACTTTCCCTTTTGCTTTCGCCGCAATCTCATCAATCGTTCCATTGGCAATCACATTCCCCTGATACAGCACCGCCGTTTTGTGGCAGGTCGATTCGATATCCTCCACAATATGTGTAGAGATGATGACGATCGAATCTTTCCCCAGATTACGCAGTAGCTTCCGAAAGCGAATGCGTTCCTCCGGGTCCAACCCGGCGGTCGGTTCATCCACTACGATGATTTTGGGATCACCGATGATCGCTTGGGCGATTCCTAGCCGGCGAACCATTCCGCCGGACAGCTCCCCTATTTTTTTGTTCTTCTGATCCATCAAATTCACTTTTTCCAATACGGATCGAACTTGACGCTCTTTATCCCTTACCCCTTTCAGGGTCGCAATGTGAAGGAGGGCTTGGTGGACCCGAATCTGTTGATACAAGGAAAACTTTTGGGGCAAATAACCGATAAGCGGGCGGATGTTTTCCGGGTTGCTCCAATCTTTGTTTCCAAATCGGATTCGTCCTTTGGAGGCAGGAATCAATGTCGTCAATATCCTCATCAGCGTGGTTTTTCCTGCACCATTGGGGCCGAGCAACCCAAACGTGCCCGGTTCGATCTCCAGATCAATTCCTTTTAGTGCGCGGTGTTTCCCGTATGATTTTTCCAAGCCGTGAATTTGCAGCAGGCTCATTTTTCATCACCTTTCTCATTCATCCGAGAGCGAATTACATCCCATGTCAGCTCTTGCGGTTGATTCAGGAGTTGATAGTATTTGCGGAAAAATTGATTCAACCGGTGCGGGTTTCCTTTTTGATGGTCGATAAAACGCTTGACTTCTTCATACATCTCCATTTTATTCTTATATTTCGTGATGTCTCGCTGAATGAATTGCCGATCTTTCGGATTGGAAACAGCGGCCAATTGATTTTTCAACATAGCCAAGGATTCACGGTTGATTTGGATTTTGCGGACCAGATCCGGCTTTTCTTCCAAGACGGGACAAACTCCCTGCAACTGCAACCAATACAAATACGCATCGGTAAAAAGATCCTTCATCTCCTGAGATTTGTGGATGATTGACTGCTTTTTCAGATATGCTGAAATCGTGGATTTGATGATGTAGGTTTGGTTATGCACGAAATCAGGGTTGTTGTTCACATCCTGATCAATTCCCAAAATCTCATGATCACGGAAAACCCAGGATTTCGATATCACATCTCCTCCTTCTTCCGGAATCGTCAACAAAAACAGATATTTGGGTGGATGCTGTTGTAGAATGCCTAGGCTGGAAGTAACCAACCGGTTTGCTTCAGATACATTTTTCTCCAAGCTGGTGAACCCTCGTTCGATTCGATAGAGCGATTGGGGATAAATGATCTGCATCCCGTTCACGGTCTTGGCAGTCAGATACTTTCCTCCTGCTAACGTAATGCCGTTTGGCACACTTCCTTGCCACGTTGATGGACCTGTCTTGGGGAGGTTGACAAACAAAGGCTGGGGTCCTTCATAATTCAGTTGATAATGGATGGGGTGGTTGGGATATAACCCTTCACGTAAAAGGAGACCTGTTTGTTGATCGTATCGCATCACCTGAAATGAACCGGGAACCGGCAGCCAAACAAAATAATTGGGCAGCATAATCGCTTGTTCATTGGCAAAAAAGTACGGAGAGGAAGTCCCTTCATATTCCAATGCAAGTGTGATCGGTTCCCCTTGTTGGAGTACTGCAGGGAAATGGACCTCCAGTTGATCCCCTTTTTGTTGGAAGGTAAGGGGTTTGGCATTCATCTGTACACTTTTGATCTTCAGGTCATGGTACAGAGAGAAAACCAGATCCCGCCCCGATGCCTGTGGGATCACTTTCATATTCAGTTGTACGGACAGATTTCGGAATACTTTCATCCGGATATCGTATTCAGAAACGGTAAAAGGAGTTTTGTTTACGAATGAACGCATCGTGTGATTGCGGTAATATTTCCAGTCGTAAGCCATCACGGAGTTGTTTCTGTTTCCCGTGACGACCACTTGATCCTCTTTCATTATAAAGAAATAGCCTATAAGCAAGCATATCGACAGGTATACGGGAAAGATGATCCAGCCCACTTTTGAAAATCGTCGTGCGCTTTTCAGTTGAATCACGGTGATAAGGGCAAAACCTACCGTGAATAAGATCAATCCTTTTTGCAACCAACGATGGATTTCCAGTTGCAATCCGTAAACCGGATCAAAAGTTGCATAAGGATCTGTTTGTCCCAGGTTGAAGAAATCAAGGAGAGGCATGGGATCAATATGAGGCAACAAGTAAAAGAAGTTTTGCAGAATATCATGGTTCAAGGGACCTAAACAGATCCACAATCCTACCAAAAAAATTAAATAAATCCTTGATTTTACAAACAAACCCACGGTCATCCCGATTAATCCCGCAATCCAAAAGGGTACCACCCAATACAAAAACAGATAGGGAACCACCACTCCATAAAAAAAGAAGGGAACCCCATAACAGTAGTACTGTGTGTACAAAAGGAATAGTGACAAAACGGTGAAGCACACGATAGTGCCCATTAAAGTCAATACTTTTCCGATCATCTTCATCCAGTAAGCTTGAGAGATCACATAAAACATCTCTTCCGAGTATGATACCGATTCCCTTTTCACCAATGTCAGCCCCAGAACCATGCTGACAAAAATACCGCCCTGAATGATGAATGCGGTAGATTTGAGCGAACCTGCCGGATTACTCAACTCAAGATAGGCTTGAAATTGAATAGCCACCATGATGAGTGACCCGATCAAAAAAACCCATGTCCAAACACTCCGCAGCAAAAGTTGACATTCTACTTTCCAGGAGTTAAGGATTTTTGCCATAAACATCTCCCTGACTTATTTTCTCATAAGGTTATGTAGGCATTCTGTTAAATAAGAGAACCCCCTTTTCCGAAATTAATATAAAATCTAAAAATAGAAAAGGGGATTATAATTTAGTTAAAAATATGACTTATCTTAATCGGTAAGTTTCCCCCAACCGTTACAACCACGTTCATAGGCACCTGCTGGATCGAGATGAACATAGAAATATCCATTTCCAGGATTGATTGATTTATTGAGAGAAGCCCCGGGGCCCAATCTGGTGGAAGATTTCAACTCGTCCGGACCAGTTACAGTATGATAGGCCTCTACATACAAATCGTTGCTGGAACTGGTGTAGTTTGCACCACTAATGGTGTCATATCCGGTCATGTAGTATTCTGCACCATCTGCCCCTGTCATGGAGCTCGTAATAGTGGCAGAGCTGGTAGCAGCCAAGGCTGTATTCCCAAAAAACATTACCCCGGCAATAGCAGAAAAGAAGAGTTTTTTCTTCATTTTCATATTCCCCCTATAATGTGAATTTTTAACTACACAAACATTATTTGGTTGGTGCCGCGGCAAAAATGATTATAGCAAAGTGTTGGATATTTTTCAATATATTCTAATGTTTATTTGTAATAATAAAATGTCTTATTAATTAAAGAGAGATGGATATAATGCGACATAAAAAATACTAAATATTATTGGGGATAGATATTCATAAAACGAAATTATTTTAAATGTTATTAGAAAAATGGATAGTTGTCGCTTAAAACGATTAATTATAGATTATAGCAAAGGGGCAAATATGTAATAGGTAGTGATTTTTAGCTCTTGATTTGATTCAAAGAGGAACCCTTAATAAATATACTTATTCCATCCCCTCCTCAATTCCAACACACTGATCTGCGGGCGGCAGCAGAAGCGAATCGGAAGCAAGGTGGTTCCGACACCGCGGTTGACATACAACTGCATACGATTCAGCCGATACCATCCGTCCACATACTTTTTCGCTCCCGGCGGTGTGATCACATGACCAAGCAGAGGCAGCCGAATTTGCCCGCCATGGCTGTGACCGGACACTTGCAGGTCGACGGGATGGTGCTTCGCTTCATCCGCAACATCCGGACAGTGCGACATCAGGATGGTGCCGGCGTGTGCGGGTACCCCTTCCAAAGCGTTCCGGATATCCGGAAGCGACATCAGCATATCTTCAACACCTGCGAGTACGATCACATCCCCCTCTTTTCGAATCAGGCGGTGTTCGTTTCGCAACACCTCAAAACCGCTCCGTTTCCAGCCGTCAACGATCGCTTCGGGATCGCGGTAATCGTGGTTGCCCAGTACGGCGAATTGGCCGAGTGGGGCACGCATTCGGGACAAATACGGGATCGCCACGGTTATGACATTGGGGTCATCGTCGACCAGATCACCGGTGAACAGAAGCAAATCGGGCCGACAACGCCGGATCGTTTTCACAATGGGGTCCAAATCCTGTGCCATCAGGTGAAATCCGAGATGCAAATCGCTGAACTGCACGATCCGCACCCCATCAAATGCTTGCGGTAAACGGGGAATGCGGATGGACACGTGCACTGCCTCGAGCCAATACGGTTCAATTCCATATCCGTACAGACCCGCGGAACCGGCCAATCCGGTTAATCCCATCGACACCGTCATCAATCGTTTGAGAAATTGCCTTCTGGTCAGCTTGGTGTGAATTTGCATGTTTTTCCCCTTTTCATTCGGCTGGGGGTGTTCGGTCATATGGATCTGGCGGTGATGTTTCCCGGGTAAGAGACGGGCAAAGCCTAACAGAGAGCATAATCCCGCGAAAGCGCTGGAACCCCATCGAGCGCATTTGTTTCTAAGCGAAGCGTATTTTGCCCTTCCTACGCTCCCGGTCCAATACGGAATTACTTCCCGGAAGAGCGCAGGTGAAACAAGCCGGGAAGCAATGCGGACAATATGATTTGCATGCCTCAGGTTGAGAATAGCATGAGTGGTTCTCTTTCACCATTCATTTTTCAACATCCTTCATTGAAGTCACCTGTACTGAGCCCGGACGATAGAAAGTGTCCTTTTCCGTAGAATAAGGTTCACCTCGATCAACAGGACTCAAGCGCAAAAAATATCGCGTTCTCTTAGCAATTACATGCTTGTGATCTGATTGATCCACTCAAATACAACTTACATTCCCCGATGGAAATGAAATTTTACGGATCTATTGATTGCCACAAAAAGGAAATCATGAGCGAATAAAGAGAATGGGGCGCAAAATTCCACGTGAAAGGGTGATCGGTGAAAGCGAGAGTGAGGGGGGCAATCGTCACGCCGTCCAAGCCCGTCATTGATGAAAAAGGAGAGGATCAGATTGCTGAGAAGATGGGGGAAGCTGCTGATTGCTTGTTTGTTGACGGTTTCGTTGGCGATCATGCCGGTGATGGGAACAAATGCCCAGAAAGGTTCAACGACGAAAACAAGCGTACAAAAACAGCATCGATCGACCCAGGAACAGATGAAACAGCGTGCAATGACGCGGTTAAAACAGATGAAAGCCCACGGAATTTTGCGGTTACCGAGTGTTGCGGCGTTGGGGCAAAAAGGAATGAAGTTGGGCAAACAGGGTACCGCGCAGTCAACCGAACCATCCGTAGTGGAATTCAAAGGGCAAGCCACCATGTACGACATCCATTACTTCTACTTCAGTCTCAGCCGGCAAAGCGATATCGAAGTGATCGACGTGGCGGGACAGGAAGTTCCCTACTACCTGGTCAATGCGGATACCCTGCGGTATGTGACGGATACACACGACATGCCCGCGGGCAACTATTATCTGATCACTTTCGGATTGGTGGGTGCTTCCCAACCGTACCATTTCAAATTGAGCGGGGAAGGGTTGATCCCGGAAAATTCGTACCCGGAGCAAGCTCATTTTACCACCCGGTTTCCTTTTGGTGACGCTCATTACACCCGGTTGAATCAGGGAGAGGAAGACCAGGTGCACACGTTGATTGCCCGTGCGGAAGACGGTGCCGGGTACGTCTATTTGAACGATCGGCCGGTCGGAGACAAAAAAACGGGTGATTTCACCATTCAGACAACATTCCGCCTGGGATACAACACATTGACCTATGATGTGTTTCGCAATGGCTCCCGCAACTGGATATCCACCAACTACGAAGTGATCGGCACCGATCTGATCCGATTGGACGGGGCGGACCGTTTTGAGGTGTCGGCCAATATCAGCCGGGAAATCGACAAACGATATGCCGACCCGCAAACAGTATACATCGCAAGCGGTTTGACCTATCCGGACGCGCTATCCGGCGCCCCGTTGGCGACGCGGATGGAAGCTCCGCTGTTGCTGACACAGCCGGATCATCTGCCTGACAAGGTAAAAGCCGAAATCGAGCGACTGAAGCCGAAACATGCCGTGATACTGGGCGGGACGGGTTCCGTGTCCACTCAGGTACGCGGAGAATTGGCCAAGATGGGAATTGTGGCGGAGCGTATTTCGGGTGCAGATCGATTTGAAGTGTCTGCCAACACGGCGGATCGTCTGGTCCGTATGCAGCCGACCGATACGGCCGTTATCGCGTCGGGTACAGTGTTTTCCGATGCGCTGTCCGTTTCCGTGCCCGCAGGTCTCAACGGATATCCGTTGCTGCTGGTGAAACGGGATGCCATCCCCGAAGCGATCAACAAGTTTCTCCAAGCCCATCCGGAGATTCGTCGCTTCATCATCGCGGGCGGTCCAGCCACGGTGGACGACCGCGTCATGGCTGAACTGGACAAACGGGGCGAGGTGGATCGGATTTACGGGGTGGACCGTTACGACGTGTCGGTCAATGTGGTTCGTTATTTCGGCATGTACACCGATTCCGCCGCGTTGGCACGGGGGGACGTGTTTACGGATGCCTTGTCCGGAGCTCCGCTGGCCGCGATGTCCGGCACACCGCTGTTCCTCACTCCTTCCGACCGGTTGCATTCCTATGTGGAAGCTCATTTGAGCGAAGTGAGGTCACAGATCGGGCCGTTGAATTCCGTTTACCTGTTTGGCGGAACGGGTTCCATTTCGACGGCCATCGAGAAAAGGATGCAATGGTATTTGGGGTACTGACCGAACGTATCCGGACAGATGAAAGCCACCCGTCCAGCGACTGGAGGGTGGCTTTTTTTCAGCGAAAAATGTCGGATCATCCTTCCGTTCAGGTTCATTGTGGAAACTGGTGCGGAAGGTTTTCTTTGTTAACTGAATTCATGCAATTAACGGTTGGGCTTTGATGCGATCCTCTGGTAAAGTATAAGGAAGTAGTGAAAAAGAGGAGGAAGAGTCATTGTACCGGATGATCTTGTTTGACGTGGATGGGGTGTTTTTAAGCGAAGACCGATGCTTTGACGCTTCCGCACTCTCCGTGTGGGAGCTGTTGTACAATCCCCTTTATTTGGGATTGCGGGGAGATGTGTTTACCACACAACCTTCCGAGGAAAAAATCCGTCAATTGCGCCAGCTGGTGTTTGACAGCGACAAGGTATTGGATTGGATCAAAACACGGGGAATCAACTCCAACTGGGACATGGTACAGATGACGTTTTCCCTGCAATGGCTACGCTTGTTGAAACAAATTCAGCCTGAGCGGCCGGATTGGGTGGCGGAAGCGATGAGCGGACCCGTCACAGCCGATGTGTTGCGCCGGTTGGGCGGACGGTTGCGTGAAGCGGGCATCGCGTATCAGCCGCAGTTTGATGCATTCATCCCGGCATTGGCCGAGTCGAACGCCACCAAGCAGGAATTGATCGTGTATTTCAACACGTTGGCGAAAGAGTGGTTGGGTGTGGAAACCGAGGCGTTCTCACCCAAAAGCGCGTTGTGGGAGTTGGGCCGCCAAGTGTTCCAAGCATGGTATCTGGGTGATGACCGATACCGGCAGGTGGAAGGCGAGGAACCAGCCACACCGGGCAAAACCGGATTTTTGCATCAGGAAATTCCGCTGGCCGACCCCAAAGAGATCCGACGAGTGCTGGACGGGTTACGGGCAGAGGGCATCGTGCTGGGATTGGGAACCGGCCGGCCGCTGATCGAGACGGAAGTGCCGCTTACCGCGCTCGGATTATATGATGCGTTTGACCCGGATCGAATCGTCACCGCCGACGACGTGATTCAGGCCGAACGGGCGCACCCGGAACATGCCCCGCTCAGCAAACCGCAACCATACACTTATTTAAAAGGGTATTTCGGTCGGAGCACAACGGATGCGGAAGTACTCACCTTCGAGTTGCCGTTGCCCAATGGTGAGGAAGTGCTGATCGTGGGGGATTCGGTGGCCGATTTGTTGGCGGCCCGAAAAATGGGGTGCAAGTTTGCAGCCACGTTGACGGGATTGACCGGAGAGGCCGCGCGGTCCAAATTTGAGGAGTTGGGCGCCGATTATATTGTACGCGATGTGACGGAATTGTCTCGTGTTTTCAGCGAAGCCGGAAAGTAATCCGTGGATGGCTCACTGAGACAGGTTGACCAAGTGGCCCCAGATCCTGTCCTGTCATCTCAGGCGCAATGTTTTCCCATGTGAGCGATGGTCAGGCCCGGCCAAGCGGAGAAGCGGGAAAGCGCAGGGCTTTGTCGCGGAGAATTTCCTTTTGAGCGAAGCCCGCTATGTCGCGGCCTTCTCCTTCGATTCGAAACGGGCAAGACTTGCTTCTCTGCAGGGCGCAGGCGGAGTGAGCCGGCAAATGATGTGTGCCATCTCGAGAAATCGTAGTTCGCGGACTTTATCAACAACTTGGTGGGATTTCAAACGAAAACTTTTCATACATCTAAGTTGACTATCATTCCACGTTTTTTGCATAATAGAATCGGGAAGGATGTAAGTGCCCGTCCTTTTTCGAAGATGAAAAAGGACCAAATCCTACATAATTGGAGGGTGAATCATGGCCAAGCACGAACTGCCTGCACTCCCTTATGCCCATGATGCGTTGGAGCCGTACATCGATGCGCAAACGATGGAAATTCACCATGGCCGGCATCACGCCACGTATGTCAACAACTTGAATGCGGCGTTGGAAGGTCATGCCGCCTTGGCGGAAAAATCGATCGAAGACCTTTTGCGTAACATCGATCAGGTGCCGGAAAGCATTCGTACCGCTGTGCGAAACAACGGGGGCGGTCATGCGAACCACAGCCTGTTCTGGCAAATCATGAGTCCGAACGGTGGCGGCGAACCGAGCGGGGAGTTGGCGAATGCCATCAACCAAACCTTTGGCAGCTTCGATAAGTTCAAAGAAGAATTCACCAAAGCGGCAACCACCCGTTTCGGTAGCGGTTGGGCTTGGCTGATCGTGAAAAAAGACGGTTCTTTGGCTGTGACGAGCACACCGAACCAAGACAGCCCGCTGATGGATGGAGACACGCCGATTTTGGGTCTGGACGTGTGGGAGCACGCCTACTATCTCAAATACCAAAACAAGCGTCCGGAATACATCAAAGCGTTCTGGAACGTGGTCAACTGGGATGAAGTCGCCAAACGGTACCAAGCGGCACGCGGATAAGAAGAATCGACAAAAGCGCGGTGGAATCTTCCGCCGCGCTTTTTTTGTCGTGGAATTTCCAAGGAAATACATACCTTACATTCTAATCATTTTCTATTGAAAGGTATCCATATCCAACTTATAATGGACAACGTGTATCAATACAGCCGAATCTTCGCGTCGGTGTTCGGCGCGGGGTACGGGGGACGCAATCCATGTTGGGGTGAAGCCGCCGTTTCGGCGGCCGGGATCAACTCCTTTCCCGAACCCGTCAGCTAACCTCGGAGGCTTGAAAGGAGGAGAAACAGTGTCTGCTTTGAAAAAGTGGGCGTGGGTGCTCACGGGTGCAGTGGTTGCAGTGATCGTAGCCGCGGTACCGTTTGGAAGCGGTAAGGCGGAAGCGGCTGCACCGACGATGATCCAATACGGCAGTAAAAACGGAGATGTCTGGGACTTGCAATATCGCTTGCAACAGCTGGGGCTGTACCGTGACAAACTGGACGGCATATACGGTTTGAACACGGAAAAAGCGGTTATCAAGTACCAGATTCAGCATAAATTGCGGATCGATGGCATTGCCGGTCCCCAAACGTGGGGATCGTTGAAGCGGCATACCGTGTCCAAAAAGACGGTATCCAAAAAGGTCCACAAACAGCCTCGTCATTCTGTAAATTCTCGCTTTTCGAAAAAAGACATTTCATTGATTGCACGAGCTGTATACAGTGAAGCGCGAGGTGAACCTTACAAAGGGCAAGTGGCTGTCGCTGCCGTGATTTTGAACCGGATTGATTCACCGGAGTTTCCGAAAACAGTAAGCGGTGTGATTTTCCAAGACGGTGCGTTTACGGCGGTACAGGACGGGCAGTTCTGGTTGAATCCCAACAGTACAGCCTATCGCGCTACGATGGATGCGATCCGGGGATGGGACCCGACAAACGGTGCATTGTACTATTTCAACCCGGACACCGCAACTTCTGATTGGATCTGGTCTCGCCCGCAAATCAAAAAAATCGGAAAGCATATTTTCACGAAGTGACGAGGAAAAGCCCGTTCCCTTGGGGGACGGGCTTTTTTTCGTGAGTAAAAACGAGGCTGTACGGAAATATTATGAGAGGAGGTTTTTTCATCATTTTCCGCTTGACAAAAGTAAGTATATAAATGCATAATATCAACGTAACTAAAGTTAGTTCATATTCCGTCATCACTATTCCACAAACGAAAGGAAGGAAACCCACATGGCGACCGTTTTGTACATCACTGCCAACCCCAAACCGGAGGAGCAGTCGTTCAGCTTGCAGGTGGGACGGGCATTTTTGAATGCCTACCGGGAGGCCAATCCCGAAGATACAATCGTCGAGTTGGATGTGTATAAACTGGACATCCCTTTCTTGGACGAAGATGTGTTCAGCGGTTGGGGCAAATTGCAGCAGGGAACCGCGTTTGAGGAATTGTCCGCAGAGGAGCAGAAAAAAGTGGGACGGATCAATGAGATCGTCGATCAGTTTGCGGCAGCGGACAAATACATCATTGTCACCCCGATGTGGAACTTCAGCATTCCTCCGCGGATGAAGGCGTACATCGACTCCATCTGTATCGCGGGCAAAACATTTAAGTACACCGAAAACGGTGCAGTCGGGCTCTTGAAAGGCAAAAAAGCCGTCCATATCCAAGCGCGCGGCGGTATCTACTCCGAAGGTCCGACCAAGGAATTCGAGTTCGGTGACCGTTATATCCGTGCCGTGTTGTCGTTCCTGGGTGTGGATGATGTGGAATCCGTCATTGCCGAAGGCATGTCGCAATTCCCGGACAAAGCCGATGCGATCAAGCAAAAAGCCGTTGAACAAGCGCGTGAGTTGGCCAAACGCTTCTAAGTACAATGAATCGGGAAAATTGCACAACCCCCTCTCAGCCCTCATCAAGAACGACCGACCGCCCAAATGGGCGGTTTTTTCCTTTTATTGTCCGCCACATCATTTGTTCCCCTTGATGGGAAACTATTTGCAGGGGGTGGAAAGATGGCTCGAAAACGACGCAGGCGATTGTTGGTACCCGAGTCACGGCCGGCCTTGGAGCGGTTGAAAGCCCAAGTGATGAGCAGAGAGATGGGTGTGGGACCGCTGTCGCCTGACCAGGTCAAAATGGAAGTGGCCAAGCAAGTAGGCGTGCCCCTCAAACCCGGTGACAACGGAGATTTGAAAACAGCCGATGCCGGCAAAATCGGTGGCACCATCGGCGGCCACATGGTACGGGAAATGGTCAAAATGGCGCAGGAGCAGCTGGCGCGTCAAAGATCCCGGCCCTGACGACGGCCCGATCGGGCCGTCCAATCTGTTTCATCATTGTTAAAGATCGATCAATTTTTGGCGACATATTGATGAGACACGAGACGGAACGGGCCGGTTTTGTCATAATGATAGAGGAGTGGGATTGAGGAGGGCGCCAGATGGAACGTGTGTTGCTACTGTCGATGGGATTTGGTGCCGGGCACAACTCGGCGGCACAAGCATTGTTGCATGTGATGGAAGAGCGAAATGCAAAAGTGATGTATGTCGATTTGCTGGAATGGATTCCGACGAAGGCACATCCTCTCCTCCAAAATGGGTATCACCGTATGTTGAACCGGTTTCCGGCGGTGTATCATTACCTGTATGACTGGACTCATCAGTCCCGTTGGTTTCGTTATGTTTCCGGGGAAGCGATCAAGCGGGCGGGGTGGATGATCCGGCGTCAACTGGCACGGCGGCTGTCCCATTTCCGTCCGACAAGGGTGGTGGCTACTCATCCGTTCGCATTGATGTGGCTGTCTTCCCACTGGCGTCGCATCCCTTCATTCTGCGTGGTGACCGATTATGAACTTCACCCCATTTGGCTGTCGGGTACACCTGATGTGTTGTATACGGCCAGCGGGATCTCGGTTCCTCTACAAGCGCAACGGCGTTTGTGGCAATCTGCCGCCAGGGTCGTCGAGACAGGTATTCCCGTAAGACGGGAATTTCTCCAAAACGTGTCGAAACAAGAGGCCCGACGTTTGTTGGGATTGAGGCCGGATCGTCCGGTGGTGTTGGTGATGGGCGGCGGGGAAGGGATGGGACCCGTTCGCGAAACCGTACAGGAATTGGAGAAAGCAGGTCCCATTTGCCAAGTCGTGGTACTGGCCGGAAAAAATGAAGCCCTGATGGTTGAGCTGACCCGTCATTCTCTGCCACCCCATATTCGCGTTGAGGGATTCCGACCCGATGTCCCCTTGTTCATGGATGCTGCAGACCTGTTGATCACCAAGCCGGGCGGACTGACCATTACGGAAGCGATGGTCAAACGTTTGCCCCTGTTACTGTTGGAGGCATTGCCGGGCCAGGAAGAGGCCAATCGTCGATATTTGCTGCGTCATCGGGTGGCGGAAACGGTCCAGTTCGGCCATTTGCCTCAACAGATGAAGCGCTGGTTGGAGTCTCCGGCCCGCAGGAAACACGTTGCCCGCGTCATGTCGGAACTGGCATCCGGAAATGCGGCCGATCGGATCGCTGATGAAGTTTTGCAACCGGCACGCCACAGGGCGTTGCGATGATCTTCCCGCAAAAGGCTTGCAAGTAGCCGCTTCTGATGCATATGCTGGGAGGAGAGGAGTGGTTGGATGCGTCTGGTGACCTATGTGATCAAAGAAGACGTGTTGAACATTCGGTCGGAAATGTATGGGGATGCCCGGATCGGTTGGGTGCAGGATGGATACGTTTGGGATATCGGTTTTGCCCAGGAATGGGCTATGTTGGAAAAGGGGATTCCGTTTTCTTGTGCGCTTCCGACGGATATGGTCGCGTTCCTGGAAATGGGAGACCAGGGGTTTACATTGTTGCGACAGGTAATCGATGCCTGTCGGGGTACACATCCTGATCAAGCGAAAGTGGAAGGAGAACCGGTGGCATTGTCACTTGCGGAAGTCCGCTTGCTTCCGCCGGTGCCCAGACCGCCCAGCTTTCGCGATTTCTACGCGTTTGAACAACATGTCAAAGCGGCGCGGGCGCGACGCGGCCTCAGTATGATCCCGGAGTGGTATCATTTTCCTGTTTTTTATTTTTCCAATCATCAGACCATATTGGGACACGAGCAACCTGTACCCCGACCGAGCGGCACACAATGTTTGGATTATGAGTTGGAAGTGGCGTGCATCATCGGGAAAAAGGGACACAACATCTCCCGGGAATCGGCGAGGGAGTATATCGCGGGACTGTGTATCCTCAACGATTGGAGCGCACGGGATATTCAGCTTGAGGAAATGAAAGTCGGTTTGGGACCGGCCAAAGGGAAAGATTTTGCCACTTCGTTGGGACCGTGGTTGGTTACCCCGGATGAGCTGGAAGACCGAAGAAACGGTGACCATTGGGATTTGGCGATGACTGCCCGTGTCAACGGGGTCGAGTTGTCCCGCGGCAATCTCCGGGATCTGCACTTTTCCTTTGCCGAGATGATTGAGCGGGCTTCTCAGGATGTTTTTTTGTATCCTGGAGACGTAATCGGGTCCGGCACGGTTGGAACCGGGTGTATTTTGGAGCTGGGTACGGAAGTGCATCCCTGGTTGGAGCCGGGTGACATGGTAGAACTGGAAGTAGAGCGTTTGGGCGTGCTTCGCAACCGCATCGTGGAGCGGCGTGATTGATGTCCGGTTTCCCGTGGAACCGGACATTTTTCTACTCGGTACGGACAAATTTCGCCGAAATGACGATGCCTGTCTGATATTGTTCAAAAAAAAGGGTTTGACAAACGTATTTTTTTTGTTGGATAATAGGGACTAATTAAATAGGGATCAACCACTGACTCGTTATCGAGAGAGGCGGAGGGACTGGCCCGATGAAGCCCGGCAACCATGTTCGTCCCCTGCGTTGTAGGCAGGGTACGGGCATAAGGTGCCAATTCCTGCAGTGCCTTCGGGTGCTGAGAGATAAGGAGCAGGGTGGCGTGGATACATGTCCCCCTCTTCTTATCTTTAAGAAGAGGGTTTTGAAATTTTAAAGGGGGGAGCAGGGCGATGAAGCGTGTCAATGTTGCGTTATTGGGACTGGGAACGGTGGGAACGGGAACATATAAAATGCTCCAGTCCAATCAAGACGTGATTGCACGCAAAACGGGCACGCTGTTTGAAGTGCGCCGCATTCTGGTGCGGGATCTGACCAAGAAACGAAAGGTGGAAGGCGTGGGACATCTCCTGACCACCCGCTTTGAGGATGTATTGGACGCGGGGGTGCAGGTAGTGATTGAAGCGATGGGCGGAATCGAACCCACGCGCACCTATGTGGTGAAAGCAATAGAAGCGGGATGTCACGTTGTGACAGCCAATAAAGAGCTGATCGCCAAACACGGGGTGGAGCTGGAGCAGCTGGCGCGTGAAAAGGGCGTTCAATTGTTGTATGAAGCCAGTGTGGGCGGCGGAATCCCCGTTTTGGGCACCTTGCAGCATCTGCTCAAAGCCAACCGCATTCACAAGGTTTCCGGGATTGTTAACGGTACCTGCAATTATATTCTGACGCAAATGGCCGAACATGGGCGTTCGTTTGATTCCGTTCTTGCAGAGGCGCAGGAAAAAGGATACGCTGAAGCCGATCCGACCGCAGACGTCGAAGGTTTTGATTCGGCTCACAAACTGGCGATTCTCTGCCGGTTGGCTTTCGGGGTGGATGTGAAGGTGGAAGACATCCCGAGAAAAGGGATCACGGACATCACGGTTGCCGAATTGGAGATCGCCCGTCGTTTGGGATATTCCATCAAATTGCTCGCCCAAGCGGAACAATACGGTGAAGAAGGACCGGTTGCATTGCAAGTCGCGCCCACCTTGGTGCCGCTATCCCATCCGCTTTCCGGCGTTCGCGGCGTATACAACGCCATCCATGTGGAAGGTGATGTCGTGCAAGATGTGACGCTGGTGGGTCAAGGTGCGGGCGAACAACCCACAGGCAGTGCGGTGGTGGAAGATTTGTGCAATGTGTACCGCCTGCCTGTTTTGCGAGCCGCCTCTCTTCGTCGCCCGATGATTTTGCCGGCAGGTGAAGAAAGTGGTCTCCAGTTCCTCCTGATCGAAACGGAGGATGTATTGCCTGCCGACACGGCGGACAAGTGGAAGGCGGATCTCCTCGATACGGGCATCCAAGTGTTGGATGCGCTCATCTATCCGGATCATGGCCGGAGCCATGCCGCTTTCCTCGTTCGCAACTGGGAGCCGCGGCTGGTTTCAGTCCTGCCTGCGGAATGGGAAGTGTCCGTCAAACGGATCATCACCCGCCCGGTGTTGGCGGCTTCCGTCTCGCAAGAAGAAACAGAAATGGTGGGTGTGGGTTCCGTCAGCTGATGTGGGCGGCGACGCTCGCATCAGGCTGCGATTTCGGGAGCGGGCCTGATATTTTCGTCTGAAGCGTTCCGTTCGTACCGTAAGGGATGTTGTTCCCGATGAGCGAAGCCCCAGGCCCTGACTGAGCAGAAGACCCGGGAAACGCCAGATCGCGGACAGTTTCCCCAAGCGTACGCTGTCCGCGTCGCGATGCCTGGGTCGTAGCGGTCCTGTCTGCTTTCCTGCAGATGAAGTGATCCGGGCAAACAATGTGGACGGTATTCATCAGACACACCCTGGTACAGACCCGTGAAATTTGACATGATGACCGCCTTCCTGCCTTTTGCGGGAAGGCGGTTTTTGGTGTCCGGGAAATTCGGGTACAATGAGGGGGGGATTGTGAAACCGTGGGAAGAAATATTTTCGAACCGGGAAAGCAATGGGAGCGCATGATCCGAACTCTTATTTAGGGCGTGTCTGGTCATTCCGTAAGGGAGCAATGTTTTCCCGGACGAGCGACTGACCAAGCCCTGACTGAGCGAAGACTCGGGAAGCGCAGGATTGAAATCGCGGGCAATTTCCTCAAAGCGAAGCGTACTTTGCCCGCGTCCTGCGCTGACCGGGTCGGAGCGGTCATCATCTGCATCCCTGCAGGGCGCAGGTGGAGCGAGCCGGGAAAGCACTGTGGATAACACCAGATACACTCTAGTCGGGTAGGAAGGTATGAAGCATGACAAAGAACGAAACGATGATTCGCCTGAAAAAGGGGGAAACCATCCGGCTTCCCATTCGCCGTTTGGGCATCAACGGAGAGGGAGTCGGATTTTATCAAAAACAAGTGGTGTTTGTCGACGGGGCCATTCCGGGTGAAGTGGTAGTGGCCCGTGTGGAAAGCGTGGAACGACGGTTTGCCAAAGCCCGTCTGCTTCGGATTCGGAAACGCTCTCCTCACCGAATTCAACCGCCATGTCCCGTTTATGCCGATTGCGGGGGGTGCCAACTGCAGCATATTGATTATCCGATGCAGTTGAAGTTGAAAAAGGAATTGGTGGAAGAAGCGTTTGTCCGTTACACTTCCTTGCGGGAATTGCCGATCGAAGAGACGGTGGGGATGGACGAACCGTGGCAATATCGCAACAAGGCCCAACTGCCGGTGCAGTTACGGGGGAAAAAGGTGGTGATGGGCATGTATTCGGCCCGTTCCCACCGGTTGGTCGACATGAGGGAGTGCGGGGTACAACACCCAGAGACCAACCGCATTCTGGAAACAGCGCGTAAAACGGTGGAAGAGATTGGCATCCCCATTTACGATGAAAAGAAACATACGGGTGTGTTGCGCCATTTGGTGGCCCGCTTCGGGTTTCGGACAGGAGAAGCCCAATTGGTGCTGGTGTGCCGTACCGACGAATTGCCGCAAGAGCGAGAGCTGGTGGAGCGTCTGGTTCGTCGCTTGCCGCAGGTGAAGAGCATCGTGCTCAACATCAACCCGAAACGCACCTCTCTTGTCTTTGGAGAGAAAAACCGCATTTTGTGGGGTAAGGAAACGGTGGATGAGCGACTGAATGAAAATGTGTACGCGCTGTCGGCTACGGCGTTTTTCCAGCTCAACCCGATTCAGACCGTGAAATTGTACGACTTGGTAAAGGAAGCCGCCGAGCTGACGGGAAAAGAAACCGTCATCGACGCCTATTGCGGGGTAGGGACCATCGGTTTGTGGTTGGCGGATCGTGCCGCACGCATCATCGGGATGGACACGATTCCGTCAGCGGTCGAAGATGCCCGGTGCAACGCGAAACGGAACGGGATCGACCACGCCGAGTATCACATAGGTCAGGCGGAAGACTTGTTGCCCCGTTGGGTGAAAGCGGGGCTGCGGCCCGATGTGGTCGTGGTCGACCCGCCGCGGACCGGTCTGGGTCAGCCGTTAATCGACATGTTGCGGGAAGTGCGCGTGCCGCGGCTGGTGTACGTCTCCTGCAATCCGTCCACGCTGGCCAAGGATTGCGCACAGTTGCTGCAAGGGGGGTACGAACTGGAGCGGTTGGTCCCGGTCGATATGTTCCCGCAGACCGCCCACGTGGAAACGGTGTGTACTTTGTCTGCCACCAAAGAAAGGTGATCCGCAGTGGACATTCATAGTTGGTTATGGTGAAAAGTGATCGCAGTCGCCCGTCCGAGTGACTTCGGGAGGTATTCGTAAGGGTAGACAAGCGGCCCGTATGGATGTGACTTTCCAATACGGGCCGCTTGTCTACTTTTTATCGGTTTTTCAACGGATCTCCAGCTTCTCCGTCCACCGGATATCTCCATCCTGTTTTAACCGAATATATGCCGTGCCTTTGGCACCCGGGTCGATTTGTGCGGTCAATGTGATTTCGGCATGTCCTTTGCTGTCCGATTTCAGTTGGAACGGGGCGCTGTAACCGTAAGCACTCGGCCAGGAACCGTCAGCGTTGCGGAACTTGGCCACTTGTTTCCCGCCTTCCAAATAGAGGCCGAGTCGGTATCCTTCGACGGTGCTGCCAGGCTGCAAACCGTCAGCCGTCACACGGATAGACACCGTTTGCCCGGCGGGAATCGGGTTGGGATGTTCTGCTATGTAGCGGATATCCCCGGAAGGTGGAGAGGGTTTCCCCGAATCAGATGCACCGTAGGAGCCCGGTTTGAAGGTGGAGGGGTCCCACCATTTGTATCCGTCGGCGGGCGGCGCCCACGGCTCCTTCTCCGGTTCAGTGCTCTTGGCCGGTTGTTCCCATTCATACAAACGGGTCGGTTGATCCAGTTTCAAACCCGGTACTTCCGAAAGCAGGGTGTAGGATTCCTTTTTGGCCAACCAATTCACCAGATTGACCAACAACACGGCATCGTCTTGTTCGTGGAAACCGTCATGCGTCTTTTTGGGTGCACCTGTCTCTTCGTTGCGGTATTTGGGTGTGTCGTCTTCCACGGGAGACGAGTCGCCGATAAAAGCAGCTTTTCCTTTCCCCGCTTTGGCGATGGCCACCATCGGACCTTCGGGGATACCGCCTCCATTGTAGACGCCTTGGTCGACGGCATGACTCCATTTGGCGTTGGTGCGGGGCAAATAAACGATCCCCTTCGCTTTTTGCGGATCGAGAATGGCGACAGTTGATCCGGCATGCATCGCAAAGGTTTGCACGCCGTTGGTGATCCCGAATGCTTGATCCGGCGGAACGATCTGGTTGGCCGTTACATCCCCGATCGCATTGTAGCGGAAACGGACGCCGAAATGCCGGGCCAACCAGTCGGAACTGACGACATTCTGCATCGGGGGAGAGGCGGCTTCTTCCGGATTCATCCCTTTTGTCGGACTGTTCCAGGCGCCGCGTCGGTAACCGTTGAATGCTTCGGAGGGATCCCAACGGTTTTTGTTTCGGTCGGCATTGTAATGATCGGAGATGAACAAAATGCTGCCGCCGTTTTGGACATATTGCCACATGGCATTCTGCTCCGATTGTTTGTAGGGGTTATTGGCTTCTCCGATGACGAAAACGTCGTATGGTCGCAAGTCGTCGTAGGTGATCGGCTCCTTTTTGCGCAGTTCTTTCACTTCATAGCCTTCATCCGCCAATGCCTGGGCGAAGTCGGAAAAACCCCCGTCGATGACCCAGTCAGCCGATCCGGCTGTTTGTTCATGCGTGTTGTCAAACAACACTTTCTTCCCGTTCGGCTTGTCGGGTACGATCACGGGGGCTTCATCCCTGGGTTTCACCTGTGGTTGGTGGCTGCATCCGGTGGCCATCAGCATCCAGGGAATGAACAAGGCCAGCAGGAACGCGGTGGAAACGATGTTCGCCATTTTGCTTTTGAGCATGAAGGCACCTCCGGGATGGGGATAATCCCATTTTATCACATTTTTTGGAATTCTTCACGTACTTCTTGTCCATCCGGTGGATGCTCAGCCGCAAAAAAATCCCGCGCTTCAGCCGATTGATGGGGCCGAAACGCGGGAGGACAGGGGAACCTCCCAAAATACATTTTGTCTACATCCAAAGAAAAATCAGTGTTTTTCCGTGATCGTTCCAGGTCTGCTTGATCATCCTATCAGACACGTTTCCCGGGTGAAGGAAGACTGCACCTTCTTGCGGAGAACCGAAAAGCGCAGGAAATTCTCCGCAGGCCATTTCCTTTGAAGTGACGTTCCTTTGCCTGCGCCTGCACTTCCGGTACTGCGTTGAAGCATTACGCCACCATTGTCGAATACAACAGATATGCGTTCAACCCCGCGATGACGAATGCGATCGTCCACGCAACGACTTTCAACCATGTCGGGTTGGCGAACTCACCCATCTTCGTCTTGTCACTGGTAAACTGAACAAGCGGAAATACGGCGAAAGAAAGTTGCAGGGACAGGATCACCTGACTCAGGATCAACAGTTGCATCGTTCCGTTTTCCCCGTACATGGCGGTGACGATGACGGCCGGTACAATGGCGATCAGACGCGTGATCAGCCGGCGCAACCATGGGGCAAGACGGATATTCAGAAATCCTTCCATGACGATCTGTCCGGCTAATGTACCGGTCAGTGTGGAGTTTTGTCCCGAAGCCAATAGCGCCACCCCGAACAGCACACTGGCGATGGAAGTGCCCAAGAGCGGTGTGAGCAGGTGATATGCCTGCTCGATCCCGGCCACTTCCACATTGCCGGAACGGTGGAATGTCGCTGCGGACAAAATCAGAATCGATGCGTTGATCAAAAGTGCAAAAAACAGTGCCACCGTGGAGTCGATTGTCGCGTACTTGATTGCTTCCCGCTTGCCTTCCGGTGTTTGGTCAAAACGACGTGTCTGGACGATCGACGAGTGCAGATACAAGTTGTGCGGCATGACCGTGGCGCCGAGAATGCCAATGGCGATGTACAGCATTTCCGGGTTTTGGATGATTTGAGGATTCGGAACGAATCCTTTCGCCACACCCATCCAGTCCGGTTTGGCCATTACCAGTTCCACCGCAAAGCAAATGCCGATGACGACCAACAATGAAATGACGATCGATTCGATGTAACGGAATCCTTTACTCTGCAGAAACAGGATGAGCAGTACATCCAGCACGGTAATCAATACACCGTACAGAAGAGGAATCCCAAACAGCAGATTCAATGCGATCGCCGCTCCGATCACTTCCGCCAGATCGCAGGCGGCGATGGCCAACTCGCACAAGATCCACAAGGAGATGGCCACCGGTTTGCTGTAGTGGTCCCGACATGCCTGGGCCAAGTCGCGCCCGGTCACAATGCCCAGTTTTCCGGCCAAGGATTGCAGGATCATCGCCATCACATTGGACAGCAAAATGACGGCCAACAGGGTGTAGTTGAACAATGATCCCCCTGCGATATCGGTAGCCCAGTTTCCGGGGTCCATATATCCGACCGCCACCAGATAACCGGGACCGGCAAACGCAAGGAATTTTCGGAGCCACGATCCCTTTTTCGGGATGGGTAAAGAACGGTATACTTCAGGTAATGACGGCTGTTGTCGCGCCCGGCGCCATCCTTCGGCACCGGGAGTGGTTTGTGGTGCTGTCATGGCCATGATCCGATCACCTCTTTCTCTCAACTAACAAAGATGGTTGAAAGCGATTTTTTTGCACTAGGTCAACTTTTGTCGAAAAAAATATAGGTCCAATCTCATTTCACCATAATATTAGTCATGGGCAATAAAGTTGCCCTGATCTAAATTATATATGATTCTTCGTTCGCTGGGAAGGGGGAAGGTGGATGGAATTGTTTTTTCTGGGTACGGGAGCCGGTGTCCCGGCCAAGGAGCGCAATGTGTCGGCAACGGCTTTGAAATGGACGGAGCGAAAAGGAAGAACATGGCTGTTTGATTGTGGGGAAGCGACACAACATCAAATCCTTCATTCACCGGTGAAGTTGGGGAAAGTGGATCACATCTGGATTACCCATCTGCACGGGGATCATCTTTTCGGACTGCCGGGGGTGCTGGGGAGCCGATCGTTTCAGGAGGCGGATACCCCTCTGACCCTGTTCGGTCCGGAAGGATTGCGCCGATTCGTGGATACGGTACTGACTGTCAGTCGGACACATTTACGATATGAATTGAAAGTAAGGGAGGTGACACCCGGCGTTGTTTATGAGGATGAATACGTACGGGTGATCTGTGCGGAATTGGACCATGGCATCCCTTGTTTCGGCTATCGCATTGAGGAAAAGGACCGCCCGGGTTCGTTGCGGGCGGACTTGTTGCAGGCATGGGGTGTTCCGCCGGGTCCGTTATACCGCTGGCTGAAAGCGGGACAGGATGTGCGGTTGCCCGACGGTCGCATGATACGGGCAAGAGAGGTGTTGGGACCGCCCAAACGGGGCCGGGTTGTGTCGATTCTGGGTGACACCCGTCCGACGGAAGCGGCGGTTCGGCTGGCAGCAGGGGCGGATGTACTGGTACATGAAGCCACGTATCGGACCCGGGAAGCGACCCTGGCAGCAATGCACGGACATGCCACCACGGTGGATGCTGCACGTACGGCCGAACGTGCGGGTGTCCGCACACTGCTCCTCAACCATATCAGTCCGCGATACGGTGTTGAGGACGAACCGGCATTGCTGGCCGAAGCCAGGGCCATCTTCCCGGAGACATACGTCGCCCGGGACGGTTGGTGCTATCCGGTCATCTCACGCGATTGAACAGATGAAATGACCGCCGTCGCCGGGAAAAGGTTTTTTCCAACAGCAACCTCTGAACTTAAAGCCGCAGGAGCGCATTCTCACCCATGCCACCAAGAAACAGAGGGGAGAGAGATGACGCCCGTCAGGTGACGGGACTCCACTCGTGCACCCAAACCTCCATGGAGGGAACCCAACGCATACCCGGGTGTAACGAGAGGATATACTCTCGGTAGGCGTCCAGATCGGGGAATCCTTCTGAACGGGCGTCGGTGTCCGTCATCTCCCCCAGTTTTTGACGATATACGGCGGTGATGGAAAATCGTTGTCCCCGCAATTCGAGGGTTTCACCGGGATCGGCGTAGCGGCCGTTGCGTCTGGCCGCATGTTTGTCACCGCTCAGCACTTTTTCAACATCCGCCTCGCGCGTGACCAGCCGATCGATGGAGCATGTTTTGGGCGGCAAGGGCCGGATCATCCCGGACACTCCTTTCAAAGGTCATACAGTTCCGTGTACTTTTTCGTCAAATAGTCCATGTACGGCTCGATGGACAGCGGTTCACCCGTCACTCGCCGTACCAACTCGTCTGCCGTGTATTTTTTGCCGTGTTGGTAAATGTTTTCCTTCAACCATTGATGCAGCGTGCCGAATTCACCTCGGGCGATCTCTTCTTCGATGTGGGGATTCGCCCGTTTGGCGGCAGCGTAAAACTGTCCGCTTAAAATATTGCCCAGCGTGTAACATTGGAATGCACCGCCGATCGTATCCGCATACCAATGAACATCCTGCATGACGCCCAAACTGTCTGTCTCCGGCACGATCCCCAAGTCGCTCCGGTATCGTTCGCGCCACGCTTCCGGCAAATCGCGGACGGCCAACTGTCCTTCCAGCATGGCCAGCTCCAGATCGAACCGCAGAATCACATGCAGGTTATAGGTGACTTCGTCGGCATCCGTTCGGATCAGCGAACGTTCCACCTTGTTGATGGCACGGTAAAATGTCTCTTCGTCCACGTGACCCAGCTGGGAAGGAAACACCTTCTGCAGACGCGGGTAAAAATGGCGCCAGAAGGGGCGGCTCCGGCCAACGATATTTTCCCACAGGCGGGACTGGCTTTCGTGAACACCGGAGGAGGTGCCGCTGGCCAAGGGCGTTCCTTCGTATTTTTCCGAGATGCCCAATTCATACATCGCGTGTCCGGCCTCGTGAATCGTGCTGAACAGGGCTTCGGTCAGGTCGTTTTCTTTCACGCGCGTGGTGATTCGCACATCTCCCAATGAAAATTTGGTCATGAAAGGGTGGGGCGATTTGTCTTGACGACCCCGACGGAAATCAAATCCCAGCTGACGAATCACGAGTTCGCCGAATGCCAGTTGATCCCGCTCCGGAAAGTGTTGGCGGACGCAGGTGTCGTCGACGGACTCTTGCTCCGTGATCGCCTGTACGAGCGGGACGAGCCGTTCGCGGAGTTCCCCGAACAACGCTCGAATCTTCTTTGCTGTCATCCCTTCGTCCACATAATCGATCAGCGGGTCGGCGATGTGTTCGTAACCAGGGAAAAAGCTGGCCAGTTCCCGGCTGTACTCCAGCGTTTTTTCCAAATAGGGGCGGACCATGGAAAAGTCGTTGGCCGCTTTGGCCTTTACCCACACGTTGTACGTGGTGGCCGTGTGGTTGGAGAATTTGGCGATGAAAGAAGCGGGAACCTTGACGGCCCGTTCATATTCCCGACGGGCGACGCGAATCAGGCTGGCATCGTCGGAATCGGGAGGAAGGCTTTGCTCATACGGCTTCAAATCGTCCAACAACTGACCCAAACGGTCGTCGGTCAATTTTTCATGCGCCAATTGGTGCAACGTGGCGATCTGCCGTCCCCGCGCTTCGGCGCCTCCTTCGGGCATGTAGGTCGATTGATCCCATGACAGTAAGGCGGCCGCCGCATGCAGATCGTTGATCTCCGTCAACCTCTTTTTCAGTTCTTGCAAACGTGCGTCCATTTTGTCTCTCCTTTTCTTTCTCGTGTCATGCAATCAGACCAAAATGTTACAATGATACGGGAAATGACAAAAGATTATGTATGGGATACGAAACCGTGACGGGAATCATTCCTGAATATACCCGCTACTCCTCATTTTAACATGAGATTGACAAGGTGAATATAACCGTTTGGACTCATCAGCGCAAGGGGGAGGGAGAAGTGGAAAAAACACTGTTTTTACATGGTCATGTGATCACCATGGATGCGGGTCGGGAATCGGCGGAAGCTGTCTACGTGGAAAACGGGCGGATTGTGGATGTGGGAACCAGCCAAGATTTGCTGTTGCATTGGGGAAGAGCGGATGTGCGTTGCGTCGATTGGCAGGGGGCGACGGTATATCCCGGTTGGGTGGACAGCCATGTGCATCTGGCGGCGTACGGGATGCTGCGTCATCGGTTGGATCTGAGCGGAACGAGGAGCAAAGGGGAGATGCTTTGTCTGTTGCGTGAAATCGCGGCGCGCACACCCGCGGGGGAGTGGATCGTGGGAATCAATTGGGATGAAAACAGATGGGTGGAAAAGGAAGTGCCGCATCGGGAGGAACTGGATACCGTTTCCTTGCGTCATCCCATTTTTTTGACCCGCATCTGTCATCATGCACATGTGGCCAACACAACTGCATTCCAAGTCGCAGGTGTGGGATTGGAGCCGGATGATCCGAAGGAAGGAAAGTACGGGCGGGATCTGAACGGCAAGGTAAACGGGATGATCTATGAGAACGCGTCACGCCCGTTCTTCGCGGCCATACCGGAACCGACGGCCCAACAAAAGCGTGCCTATATCCGTGAGGCGGTGAAAGAAGCATTGGCCCTCGGGTTGACCGCGGCCCACACGGAAGATTTGCGCGTGATGGGCAGTGTGTGTGAACTGTTTCGGGAATATCGCGGTCTGGCTGAAGCGGGGATATGGTTCCGGTCGCATCATTTGCTTTATCATCCTCACCTGGATGAAGCGGTGGAACTGGGGCTTCGAGCAGGGACGGGGGATGAATGGACCGACGTGGGCGCGGTCAAACTCTTCGCCGATGGTGCGATCGGAGCACGGACTGCCTGGTTGTCGGAACCATATGCGGATGCGCCGGAGACCGCAGGCGCACCGGTTCATTCGGATGCCGAATTGGCGGAATGGGTGAGCCGGGCACGCGAAGCCGGTTTTCCCGTCGCCGTTCATGCGATTGGAGACAGGGCGGTCGAACAGGCGCTCGATACTTGGAAGCGGCATCCCTCCCCGGGGGAAACGCGATATCGGGATCGTTTGATCCACGTCCAGGTGTTACGGCCCGACTTGTTGGCGCGCATGAGCGGATTGCTGATCGTGGCGGACATCCAACCCCGGTTTGTGGCCAGCGATTTTCCCTGGGTGCGGGAGCGTTTGGGAGCGGAACGCCTCTCGTATGCCTATGCGTGGAAGTCTCTGCTCCATTCGGGCGTGGTGTGTGCCGGAGGGAGCGATGCACCGATCGAACCCTTGAATCCGTTGCTGGGCATCCACGCCGCGGTCACCCGTCGTCATCCGGAGGAGACTGCACACCCGGGGTACGGACCCGAACAAAGACTCACCGTAACGGAAGCGTTGCGTCTGTGGACGGTGGGAAGCGCGTTTGCCGAAGGAAAAGAAAGGGAACGAGGGTCGGTCAAACCGGGGAAATGGGCCGATTTTACCGTGTTGGACCGTACACTTTCCGACGCGGAACCGGATGAGATCCTGAAGGCGCGGGTGGTCATGACCGTGGTAAACGGAAAGGTGGCATACCGGGCGGAATAGGGATGCATGGTGGCAAAGCGTGAGATTGCTGACAAAGTGGTCTGCCATTGTGTTTTTGCGTGAGCCGTTTTCCTTTGGCAAGATCAAAGGCCGATCGTGGGAAAAGGCCACCCTTTGGAGGAACAGGTCCGATTTTCCCGTGAAGCGACTTGGCCGTCGCTACGGAGCGGAGACGGGAAAACGGAACCCGCAGACTTCGTCCACAACCTGAATTGTTCTTTTTGCCCCCGCCTTCACATAGAATAGCCGCGAGGTGATTCCATGCCGGTTCGAGCCACCAGTGAAGAAGTGAAATTGTTGGCGCGTTTGATGCGGGCGGAGGCGGAAGGGGATGGTCAGATGGCGATGTTGTTGGTCGGCAACGTCGGGGTCAACAGGGTGGTTGGCGATTGTCTGGATTTTGAGGGGCTCCGGTCGATCAGGGCGATGGTGTTCCAATCGCCCGGCGGGTTTGAAGCCGTGCAGAGGCCGTACTTCTATCAAGCGGCAAGAAGTCGTGACATTCGTCTGGCTCGCAGGGTCATCCGGGGCGAGCGATACGATCCGGCTTCCAATGCGCTGTGGTTTTTCAAACCGGTCGGTCCATGTCCCCCGCGATGGTTCAACCAGCCCCATAGCGGGAGGTACAAAAGTCATTGCTTTTACATCCCCTTACCCGCATCGTGTCCGGATGTATATTGAGAAAAGGAGGAGCACAGGTGTATTGGCCTTATTACTATCCACACGGAAACGGTTCCCTGTCGGTTCAAGGATGGGATGACGCGTCGGTAACACAGCAAAGACGGCGTGTGTATTCGGAAGACCTGCTCCACCGCAACATCGGGAAAACAGTGACGGTGTATCTTACTTTTGAAAACAATCCCCAGTGGCCTGCGAAAAAAACCACCGGCACGCTGCGCGGCGTCGGCAGGGATTTCATCGTGGTTCGCGACAGGCAAACCGGCAAGGATCACATGTTTCTCAACATCAATATCGATTATGTGGTGTTTGATGATCGGCCCGCCGCTTTGGCCGGTGAATCTTAAACGGCAAAAAAGCCGGCCCGATCAACAGGTGGAGCCGACTTGGATGAAGCGGTGTCCGTTTCCGGTACTGCCAGGGGAAACGGATTTTTTTTTGCTTACTCCAAAACGTAAGCCAGTGCATCCAACGCTTGGTCTACTGTTTCCACGGTCACTTGCGCCCTTTGGGACAGCTCTTTCAACGGATGATGCAGGCTTTCGGGGCGAACCAAAATGAGCGGTTTTCCCATCTGGATGGCCATGGCCGCGTCCATCGCCGTGTTCCATTGCCGGTATTTCTCACCAAACAGCGCAATCACCACATCCGCTTTCTGCATCCAGATTCGTGTCCGCAGATTGTTCAGTTCGGACGCAGCATGATCGCGGTATACCGCGTTGGGCTGTTTTCCTTTGATGAGTTCGCCGATCGCGTCTGAGCGGTCATGATCTTCCTGCGGCCCTTTAAAGATGATCGGCAGGCCGCGCTCTTCCGCTTTTTTTCGCAATTGTTCGCGCCAATCGTCATGAATTTGCCCCGCGAGATAAACCAGCAGTTCCAATTTCCATCTCCTCCTTTTGAGGTCGTGTCTTGATTCCTATCGTGTGCATCGCTTCCCCTGTGCCCAGCAAATCAAGGCGATTTGAAACTGTGGGCGCAGCATGCGGCCCACCTGATGATGGCCGGACACACCCATGATGCCTTGGGGCAGATCCTCTTCCATTGTATCAAAAAGCGACAAACATGCAGTGGACGGCTTCGGTGCGCTTGGGGTTTTCTCACAGATAGGCAGTTCCTATTAAAAAAATTTTTTTGAAAACGGGTTGACAATAGCGACAAATCGGAGTATCATGACAACAAATCAGTTTAGTTTACTAATCTGAGTGGTTAACTCGGTTTTGGCAATATACCTGCTTTCCCATCCAGAGAGGTGGAGGGACTCGGCCCTGTGAAGCCTCGGCAACCAGTTTCGACCCTCGGGGCGGAACCCGGTGCCAATTCCGGAGAGAACCGCGGGTTCTCGAAGATGGGGAGAAAAAAGGCGTTATCGAGAAAAAACCGCCCCTTTTCTCCCGTCGGGAAAAGGGGTTTTTTCATCAAAGGGGGAGCGATCATGGCGCAACAGCAACAATGGAAATGGGCGAAAGATATCGATCGTCTGAACGAAGTGGAAAAACTGAAACTGGAAAAAGACGGTTTGGATGTCATTCCCGATATCGAGAAATACGCCCAAACCGGGTTTGAGTCAATACCCGAAGAGGAATTTGCCCGCTTCAAATGGGCGGGATTGTACCTGCAACGACCCAAATCTGACGGTTATTTCATGATGCGGGTGCGGATTCCGACGGGCGTGCTGAACTCTCGGCAAGTGCGCGTGCTGGCCGAAGTTGCCCGCGATTACGGCCGGGGTCTCATCGATGTGACCACACGGCAGGCGGTGCAGTATCACTGGCTTCGGATTGAGAATATCCCGGATATTTTCCGCCGGTTGAACGAAGTGGGTTTGTACTCTTACGAGGCATGTGGAGACTGTCCGCGCAATATTGTCGGTAACCCGTTGGCGGGAATCGATCCGTATGAGCTGATCGATACGCGTCCGATCGTTTCCGAACTGGAGAAGACTTTCTTGCTGAACAAGGAATTTTCCAATTTGCCCAGGAAATACAAAATTTCCGTATCCGCCAACATTCACAATGCGGGGCACGCACAAATCAACGATGTCGCCTTCACGCCTGCGATCAAGGAGATCGACGGAGAACGGGTAGTCGGATTCCACGTGTGGGTGGGCGGCGGATTGTCCAACCGGCCGCATCTGGCGCAGCAGTTGGATCTGTTTGTGCGCCCGGAACAAGTGGTGGATGTGGCGGTCGGAATCACCAAAGTGTTCCGGGATTACGGTTACCGTGAAAAACGGCATCGTGCCCGTCTGAAGTTCCTGGTTGCCGACTGGGGACCGGAGAAATTTTTGCAAGTGTTGACCGAACTGATCGGCCCTTATCCCTCCCGCGGGGAAGATCAGTTGAAGGAGTGGAACGGCGGGTATTTCACGGGTGTGCATCCGCAAAAACAGGAAGGGCTTTGCTACGTGGGACTCAATATTCCCGTCGGCCGGACGTCCGCAGAAGAGTTTTTCCAACTGGCCGATCTTGCGGACAAATACGGCTCGGGTTCCGTGCGCACGGTAAACACGCAAAACGTGATCATCCCCGACGTACCGCGGGACCGGGTGGACGATCTGTTGAAAGAACCGTTGCTGGAGCGGCTGACACCCTATCCGAAAACATTTGTCGGACATGCCGTTTCCTGCACCGGTAACGAATTCTGCAACTTGGCGTTGACCGAAACCAAGAAGTTGATGCACCGGACGGTGGAGTATCTGGATTCCCGCATTGACCTCGACGTGCCGATCCGCCTGCATGTGAACGGTTGTCCCAACTCCTGCGGCCAGCAACAAATCGCCGATATCGGGCTGTTGGGCGGCAAACTGAAAACTTCGGCAGGCATGGTGGAGGCATACACCGTGTCGGTTGGCGGACATCTGAACGGGAAAGGCCGTTTCAACACCCAGCTCAAGGGGCGTGTGGAAGCAAATGATGTTCCGCGCGTGTTGGAATCGTTGGTGCTCTTTTACAAAAATGAACGGCAACCCGGTGAATCGTTTTCCGAATTCGTGGACCGCGTAGGGGTGGCCGCATTCCAGGAGCGACTGGACGAAGCACTGGCCAAGGCGGGAACGCAATGAGTGTTCATAAGACGAATCATCGGAAGGATCGTCAGGAACCCTCCCTGTTTCTGTACCGGTTGTCGGTTGTGACGGAAGAAGGGGAAACGCATACGATTGTGATCCTGGCGGAAGACGACGAAACGGCCTTTAGCACGGCGGAAAAAGAATGGGAACGTCATTTTCTCGTTCCACCCAAGGTGGCGGAATGGGCGTTGGAGGAAAAGCGCAGGGCAAAAACGGGGAGCGGATACGTTATCAGTGGAAATGTGTCGGAAAATGGGTTTGATGTGTGACCAATTGCGTGCGGAATGAATATGCATTGTGCAGGAGGGAACATCATGGGCAATCAAACTGTACAGACGGAAGAGAAAGTATGGTCACCGGAAGCGTGCAAAGCGGCGGCTGAGGAATTACGGAATGCACATCCTTCGGATATCCTGGCATGGGCTGTTCAGCAGTTCGGTCCGGCGGATTTGACGTTGGCGTGCAGCTTCGGTTATGAAGACGTGGCGCTCGTGGACATGTTGGTCAAATTGAACCCCGATGTCGACATTTTCTACTTGGACACCAGTCTCTTGTTCCGGGAAACCTATGAAACCCGGGATCGTCTGGCGGAGAAGTATCAAAAGGATTTCATCCGCGTTTCCACTGATCTTTCGCTGGAACAACAGGCGCGGGAATGGGGAGATCAGTTGTGGGCGCGCGATCCCAACCAGTGTTGTTATCTGCGGAAAGTGGCGCCGCTTGAAAAGCAGTTGAAATCCTACCGTGCGTGGATTACCGGCATCCGGCGGGAGCAGTCGCCCACGCGTGCCAACGCCGAAGTGGTGGAATGGGACGGCAAGTTCCAATTGGTCAAGATCAATCCGTTGGCCTTTTGGACTTCCGAGCAAGTGTGGTCATACATCAAAGAAAACGAGGTGCCATACAATCCGCTTCATGACCGCCAATATCCCAGTATCGGCTGTGAACCTTGTACCCGACCGGTCAAACCGGGAGAAGATCCGCGAGCCGGTCGCTGGGCGGGATTCATGAAGACGGAGTGCGGATTGCATAAGTAAAATGTTGGAGATCGGTATTATTTTCACGGGTTTTTTGGTGGGCACGTTGGTGGGGCTGACAGGAATGGGCGGGGGGTTGCTCATGACCCCGCTCCTCATTTTGCTGTACGGCTTTTCGCCCACGATGGCCGTAGGAACGGATTTGGTCTATTCCGCCGTGACCAAGGCGGTCGGTACGCTGCAGCACATCCGTCAAAGTACTTGGCACAAGCAGATGGTGTTTCAATTGTTGAAAGGAAGCGTGCCGGGTGGAATACTGGGGGTTTTGGTCATCCGCGTATTGGATCATTTCTCCCTTTCCGTGGAAAATGTGCTGGGTCATCTGTTGGGCATCACGTTTATCTTGGTGTCACTGTCGATGGGCTGGCGGTTGATTCAAAAGCGCCGCCAGGACCGTACAATCCGCTCATTGTGGCGGATGCCGGTTGGCGTGATGGGATTTGTGGGCGGTTTTCTCGTCGGCCTGACATCCGTGGGAAGCGGGTCGATGTTTATGGCCTTTTTGCTTGCCACGACAAGGCTTCCTGCTCCGATGATGGTGGGGACCGACGTGGTTCATGCTTTCTTTCTGACGCTGACCACGGGCGTTGTGCATGCATCTTTCGGTCATGTGGACTGGCCGTTTGTGATGTATCTGTTGATCGGGTCCATCCCAGGCATTCTCATCGGCGGCCGGTTGACGCTGAAATTGCCCGATTTCGCGTTGCGGATCGGGTTGATCGTAGTGTTGTTTTTGACAGGTGTCAAGTTGGTATGAGAGGAGTGGAAAAAATGGGGGAAACCATCGCACCGCATGGCGGCGTGTTGATTGATCGCGTTGTCGTCGGTGAAGAAAAAGAAGAATGGATTCAACGGGCGGAGAAGTTGCCGAAGATCGAAGTGACCGGGGTGACACTGTCCGATCTGGAGTGTATCGCGACCGGTATTTTCTCACCGCTGACCGGTTTCTTGAATGAAGAGGATTACCTTTCCGTACGGGATACAATGCGGTTGACGGACGGTACAGTGTGGAGTCTGCCGATTACGCTTCCGTTGCCGGATGAGATGCAAAAAACGGTGAAACCGGGTGACACGGTGGCGCTTGCCCATCAAGGCGTCGTGTATGCCGTGATGGAAGTGGAGTCCGTCTATGATGTCGACCAGAAAAAAGAGGCGCGCGAGGTGTTCCGGACCGAAGATGAGCAACACCCGGGTGTGGCCCGACTGTACCGTTCACCGGCGGTTTACGCGGGCGGCCCGATACGGTTGCTGCGCCGACCCGATCACGGTCCATTCGCTCAATATTTTCATGATCCCCGTGCTGTCCGAGCCGCTTTCCAAGAACGCGGCTGGCAGCGGGTGGTCGGGTTTCAAACGCGGAATCCCGTGCATCGGGCTCATGAATACATCCAGAAGGCGGCGCTGGAGACAGTGGATGGTTTGTTCCTCAATCCATTGGTGGGTGAGACCAAGTCGGATGATATTCCGGCGGATGTACGCATTCGCAGTTACGAAGTGATTCTCAACGAATATTATCCCAAGGATCGGGTGTATTTTGCGGCATTTCCGGCGGCCATGCGTTATGCCGGACCCCGTGAGGCGATTTTCCACGCCATTGCCCGCAAAAATTTCGGTTGCACCCATTTTATCGTGGGGCGCGATCATGCTGGTGTAGGCGATTATTACGGCACGTACGACGCGCAAAAAATTTTCCGCGAGTTCCGGCCCGAAGAACTGGGGATTACGCCGCTGTTTTTTGAACACAGTTTCTATTGTAAACGGTGCGGTGGAATGGCCTCCTACAAAACATGTCCCCACGATAAGGAGCATCATGTCATCCTGTCGGGGACCAAAGTACGGCAAATGCTGAAAGAGGGAATTATGCCGCCACCCGAGTTTTCCCGACCGGAAGTGGTTCAAGTACTGATCGAAGGCATGCGGGAAAAGGAACGTGTTGCGCAGTAGCAGACCAACTCGCGCGAGGCTGTTGATCAGGGTGTGTCTGGTCATTCCGGCAGGAGGATCTATTTTCGGTCAGGCGATGACCCAACCCTGCGGTGCTTCGATTTGAAAATGCGAGAATCCAATCTGCAGGGAGCGGTGAAAGAGGAGTGAGAGAGAACGGCGCACCCGAAATCACGAGTGAGATAACTTTGTCATCAATCTGCCCGTCCGGATGGACGGGTTTTTTGTTCGTCAAAACGTATCCAAACCATTCTATGCTATAATTTTGTATATGCATGTATGTATGGGATGATATGCAAGGAGGATGGAACCGGATGACTCAACCATCGCTGCAACGGGCGATCGATGCAGATCTGAAGGCCAAGTCGGAAGAACTCGCCGAACAATACGGGATGGACTTATCCGAGTTTCTTGCTTATTGTACATATGATCGTGTCAACCACGGCGAGTTGGAACGGATGAGGGAGCTGCTCGAAAAATTCCGCCAAACGATATTCGATGTAGTCAATGAGGCGGAGACGCTGGCTGATCTCCCGAACAAAGAATTATTCATCGCCGCGGTCGACGGCGCATTCAATGCTTTCCAATTCATATTACCCGGTGAGTTGGGAAAGATGCTCCAACAATCTGTTGTCGAGTATCAAAAACGGCAATCGGAAGAGGCCGTTGGGGAGAAGCAAACAACAGAGTGAGACTGGATACATAGACTGAGGGAAGGGGCCTGATCCGGCGAGCGGCCTTTGAGCTTTGGCAATACAAGCACGAGAAAAAGTTCACCCGGATAACCGTAGAAACCCCGGAGTCTTTGCACTTCCGGGGTGTTGATTATGACCGATAAGGTGTGGTGATTTCCCGCAACGCTTTTTCCGCGCGATACAGCTCCTCCAAGCAGGAGCGGAACCAATCGGGATCCCCTTCTCTCAAGCATTGCGCCTGATGGAACAGTGCGTCCCGTTCCCTTTTTCGATCGCCGTTTTTTCGTGCCCATTTCACAGCTTCGCGGTAATGATCAACCGCTTCCTTCGTTTCCTTCCGCAGACGGTAATAATTCCCCATGGCCATCAGAGCGTCTGCATACACCGGCGAATAGGGGTGTTGACGTCCCAATTTGAGCGCCTGTTCAAGTTGCTCCCTCGTTTGCTCCCATTTTTGCCGTGCCATGTACAACAATCCCAACTGAGTATAGGCTTTCAGGATCATCTGTTGATCACGAAGACGGTTTTTTAACCGGAGGGCGAGGCAATAACAAAGTTCGGCATTTTCCCAATCCCGGTTTTGAAAATATACGTTTCCGAGCAAAGTCCATAAATAAAACGCACGATCATACTGATGATTCAAACGTGCAATTTCCAGTCCCTCAAGAGCGCATGAAATCGCATCATCCGACAGGCGTTGTCGAAGAAGCAATTCCGTCCGCAATTCGTAAGTTTTCAAAACGGTGGGAACGTGATGAATCCGGGGCAGGTCATGCCACAGGGTTTCCACGGTTTGAAACGCTTCACCGGTCCGGCCCAACCGATCCAGGCATGCAGCCTTGTTGACCAAAAGCAGGTAGCGGAGCTGGCTTCGTTCGCCGTCTTGATGGAAAGCAGACAAACCGTTCTCAAAATATTGCAATGCCTGCTCATAACGGTGCTGGTTGAAATAGACCGCCCCCAGCTCACAAAAGGCGGCTGCTTCCAAGTTGTATTTTTGTTGCTCGGGTTGTTGCCCGGTCAGCCGGATCGCATTGAACAGCAACCGTTCAGCTCTGCGCAAGTGACCCTTGGTTATATAGCACTTTCCCTTGAGGTAATATACGGCCGCGGCCAAATCATGGGTATCGTCCAATGACAATTCGTCGATTCGTTTCAATGCTTCATCGGCATGTCCGAGATCGTGCAATGTTTCGATGGAGGTAAGGCGGAATCGCAGGCGTTCCAGTTCGTGGCGTTCTTCCTGGATCAATTTGGGTAATGCATCCAGGTCCAAATCCAACTTGGAGAGCAGGTAACGGATTTTATCGGGATGAACGTGCGGAATGCCGCGCTCGATATTGCTGATCGTAGCAGGGGAAATGTTGTCGTCGGCCAGATCTTCCAAGCGCAGTCCGCGCTTCTTTCGTATTTTTCTTATTACATCACCGATTTTGTCTATTTGTAGGGACTGCAATCCGATTTCTCCTCCTATCTCTTCCTCTGTACTAATCCCCATGGTACAACAGGCATACTTTCCAGGGAAAGAGACAGAAGAAATTACCAACCACCATTTGGAATTTTTGGTTGGTGTTTGATGGTCCGATAGCAGGACAAGCGCCCGATCAGAGGGGAAGAAATCTAGAGGGGTTGGCTGGGAGGTGTGCGGCTGTTTATGATTCAGGCACTTCTTCCAACCATTTCAGAGCTTTTTCCAACCATGCAATATATCCTTTTTCCCGTTCCATTGCCCTCGTCAGTACCAAATAGTGACCAAAATGGGGGGAACGCGCAACGGGATCTGTCATTTTCTTTTGTAACTCATCAAATCTTTTTTCCAGAAAGGCCAGTTTCTCTTTGCGCTTGTTAAACTGATCCCGAAAGAGGTCCTTCGCTTCATTCGGTGACATGGAAGACACGAAATAAGCCTTCAACATAAATTCATCCTTGACTGCGGGAATGGGACCGAAATGGGTCAACCATTCGTGCAACTCTTGCTTTCCATCGGGTGTAATCGAGTAGATTTTTTTCTCCAATTTGCTTCCCTGAATGACGGTTTGGTATTGAATCAGCCCTTCGTCCGTCAGTTTTTTGAGTTCGGGATAAATCTGACTATGCTTGGCACTCCAAAATTGTCCGATTTCTCCTTCCTTAAATTGGTTGGCAATATCATAGCCACTTAATTCTCCTTTATCCAATAAACCCAAGATGGCGTATTTCAGTACACGCATCAAATCAACCCCCACTCATCCATCGATTGACATGATTATATCACATGTACTATATTTTATACATGTCAATATTGACATGTATAAAACAACATATATGACGTATGGATCTCCCGATCAAATCCAAAAGGAGTGATGATCATGACTTCGAAATGCCAATCTGATGACGAATTGAAGGGGATGATCGGCAAACATTTGATCTACACCTATGATAACGGTTGGCAATATGAGTTTTATGTGAAGAACGCCGATACGATCGACTACCGGATTCACAGCGGAATGGTCGGTGGCCGTTGGGTGAAAGATCAGAAAGTGCACATGGTCAAACTGGCGGATCATGTGTTCAAGCTTTCGTGGCATGAGCCGACGGGAACCAGCGTCAGCCTTGCGGTGAACTTGAGTGACAGAAAACTGCACGGCGTCATCTTTTTCCCGCGTTGGATCATCGAGGCGCCGGAAAAAACGGTTTGCTATCAGAACGAGCATCTGGACCTGATGCGTCAGTATCGTGATGCGGGGCCGACCTATCCTGTCGAGGTAGTGGATGAATTTGCCACCATTACGTTTGTCGAGGATTGTGGCCCTGATCGGGAGGACGTGATCGATTGCCCGCCGAGTGAGCTGCCGGCAGGCTACGCGAGCCGAAGAAACTGAGCAAGTGAGATGACCGGTGAATCGGTGATGCGTACGTTCATGAAACCACTTCATGGTCATGTACGCAGCAACCCCCCTCTGCATGTGAGGGGGGTTCATGAGATGACAAAACAGGGCTTCCCCTTTTCTGCTCCAGTAAATAAAAAAAGAATGGGGATCGAGAGAATCAAAATCGATTACTTCGATCTTTTTGCGTACAGACGACATTAACTCATATATTTTCGGATCCACGGCTTGATATCGTCGATCGGAATCGCAAAACCGATGCTCTGCGACGGATAAATGATCAAGGTGTTGATACCGATGACTTCACCCTGGATGTTGATGAGCGGACCACCGCTGTTTCCCGGATTGATGGCCGCGTCCGTTTGAATGACGTTCCCGTAATAGCGGTTGGCTACCTGCAGTGGCCGGTTTTTTCCGCTGATGACCCCCACGGTGACGGTGTGATCCAGTCCCAGCGGGTTACCGATTGCAATCACCCACTCCCCCACTTCCACAGTTTCGGCACTCCCCAAACGAAGCGGCTTCAACGGATAGGGCGTTTGTACCTTGATCACCGCCAGATCGCGTTCTTCGTCGGACCAGACTCTCCGAGCTGGTAGAGAGCGTGTGTTTCCGTCCAATTTGACCGCGATTTTGTCGGCGTCCCGAATGACGTGTTCATTGGTGACCAAATAGCCGTCGGGGTGAATGACAAACCCCGTTCCGAAATGACGGGGAGGAGGATCGCCGGAGACGGAGGACCACCCCGGAATCAGCATACTCAGGATATGCTCTTCCAGATTACGCGGTTTCTCTTCGGTGATGATCGATACGATGCCTTTGCGCACCCGTTTGACCACTTTTACAAAATAATTGGCCGGGTGCGCCGCCGAAGAGGCGATCGGTTCCGTACGATGCAGTCGGATTTTGCGTTGCATGCATTCCAGCTCCTGTTCGTCCACTTTCCGGTGGATTGTGGTATATAATATGAACAGGCAGGGCTGAAGTGCAGGGGCAAATCCCCATTTTTCTTGAGATGAGGAGGAAGCGATGAAACAGACAGGATGGAAAGGTTATGTGGATTGGAATGGAGAAATGTGGCTGGCCGACTCCGAAGAAAAAGACGGTTTCAGCTCGATTTGGAAGGTGAAGCAAGTCCTGCACAAGGAGCAATCCGAATTCCAGGAAGTGTCGGTGATTGAAACGGTGGGATTCGGCCGTGCCTTGGTGCTGGACGGCATCATTCAGACAACGGAGCGGGACGCCTATATCTATAATGAGATGATCACACACGTGCCGTTGGCAACCCATCCCCAACCCAAGACGGTGTGCATCATCGGTGGCGGGGACTGTGGGGCGGCCAGGGAAGTTGTCAAGTATCCGACGGTGGAACGTGTGGACATGGTGGAGATCGATCCCAAAGTGGTGGAAGTCAGCAGGAAATACTTGCCTGCCGTGGCCGGGGAAGGAGAACCGGACCCGCGCATCCGTTTTGTCTATGACGATGGAGCCGCCTTTATCCGTTCGCACAAGGAAGAATACGATGTCATCATTGTTGATTCATCCGATCCGGTTGGGCCGGCTGCGGTATTGTTCGAAGAGCCGTTTTATCGTGATGTGTACACCGCGTTGAAACCGGACGGGTTGATGGTGTGCCAGAGCGAATCGCCGGTTTTCTATCCTCATGTCTTGAAACGCGTCCGGGATACGCTGCAATCGATGTATCCGGTGGTCCGTACGTATTTGGCAACAGTACCGACGTATCCGGGCGGAATCTGGAGCTTCACGCTGGCGTCCAAACAGGCTGATCCGTTGCAAAGCCCACCTGATCGGCTGCGTGATGAGGACACGAAATATGTTAACCGGGATATTTTCCGCAGTTGTTTCGTTCTGCCGAACGACGTCCGGAAATTTGTGCAGACGGGTTGATCATATCCATCCTCCCCTGTCTATATACATGAAGCAGACGGTACAGGCAGGGGAGGAAGATTGATGAACAATCGGTGGAAGCGATGGTTTCGCTCTGTGCTGACTTATCTGATTATCGCTGTGGCGACGGTCTTGTTGATGATCTATTACGAACAGGTCCAAACCAAGAACTATATTGACGATTACCAGCAATTGGGCGGCAGCAAAGTGATCAATGACATTTCGGATACCTACAAGCTGATCATCGAGCACTACTCCAACTACAAGTTGAACCGGGAATTGAAGATCAAAATCGTCGACAGGCTGAATCGGTTGAGTGCCCAACTGCAGGAAGTGGACGAGCGGATCAACACGCGGGAAATAGACCGTCGGGTGGACTTTTCGTTTGTTTACCATGACATCAAATTGGTGAATCTTGCCTTGTCCGATGCGTCCAAAGACGATGTCGTGCCGGTCATCGTCTTGCATGCGATGGAAGGGTTGGGAGATTTGAAAAGGGAGATCACCTATATTCGCTACCATTGATAAGGGCGTCGGAGGAGAAATGTAAACCTATTAATTCCAGTCGGTTGACATTGGTCAACGGCTTTTTTTATGCTTAAAATCGTGCAAACGATCTTGGAATGTCGAGGTGTTCAACCGTGTCCAAACGTGTGTTGACCGTTCGTAATATGGCGTTGGCAGCGATGTTTACCGCCCTGCTGGCCATCAGCGGACAAATCCGCATTCCGCTGGAACTCGTTCCAATCACTTTGCAGACGTTGGTGGTGATGTTGACCGGTTCCCTTCTGGGAGCACGAATCGGCGCGATCAGCATGATCGTGTTCATTCTGCTGGTCGCATTCGGTGCTCCGATTTTGTCCGGCGGTGCTGGCGGATTGGGGGCTCTTCTTGGTCCGACCGGCGGATATGTGCTCAGCTGGCCTTTGGCCGTGTGGGTGATCGGTTGGTTGACGGAGCGTGCGCCGCGATTGCGGGTGTGGAATCTCACCTTGATTCACCTGCTGGGCGGCGTGTTGCTGGTATATGCGGCAGGGGTGGCATGGTTGGCGCATGTGATCGGTTTGGGATGGAAAGCGGCTGTTTTACAAGGGGTGTTGCCGTTTATCGCCGGGGATGTCGCCAAGGCGGTGGTGGCCTCATTTGTCACATTGGGCGTGATTCGTGCATATCCGGCGATTCGGCCCCGCAAATAAAAACGTCCGCCAGAAGACGGACGTATCAGACCTGAAGCGGCAGCGTCGTAAAGCCGGCATAACGTTCGACCAATGGTATAAAGCGTTTATCCAGAGGTACAATGAGGTCGGTGGCACCTCGGTCGTATTTGCCGTTCCGGTTGATTACCCGCAATTGCTTCACTGTGATTTTGTAGTAATGGGTGGAAAAATCGGCGTCGACGATCGTGTCGCCGGCCTTTTCTTTTGTTTGGCGGTAAGCAGTCAAGCGAAACGGCACCATCCCGATGATGTCTTCCAAGCGTACTTGGTACGAGGTATGCGGTTTTTGAAAGATCAGTTCCTTGGTCGTAATCGTGCATCCAAAATCATAGCGTTTTTGAGAAAGGAGGAGTTCCCCCTCCATTTTTTTGATATTTATAAAATTAGAGTGTCGCAATGAATTCACACCCTTTAAGATCGTGTTTCGATCTTTCTTATTGTACCATATATCGGTGAAGAGTGCAGTGAAAGGGGGAAAACGGATGGAGGCATTCATCCGGACAATGACCGATGTGCGAGCATTGCTGAAACGGTTCGGAACCATCATTTATACGGGGGACGAATTGGGAGATCTGGATTTGATGGAAGACGAGCTGGCCGAATTGCACCACTGGGGGATGATCGAAACGTCGGAATACATGGCCGCCCTCAGGGTCATCCGTCGGCGCAGATCGGAGCTGACAGGGTAAAAGGGTATAAGTATGCAAATATTTTGTATCTGTGGAGATGTATTTCTTTTTTTAAGTCAATTATGGTATTATGTCTCTAGATTTGATCAAATTGTGTCATCATAATTATGCAAAGCATACACCGCATGATCGCGTTTCCATATTTATTCATCAGCAAGGGGGTTGCCAAATGAATCCGTGGTTGCGGAAAAAATCCATCGAGCAGTTACAAGCGGATGGATTGAAAGAAACCGGTCTCAAGCGTGTGTTGGGGCTGGGCACGCTGACCGCCATCGGGCTTGGCGGCATCATCGGTGTGGGCATCTTCGTGTTGACGGGAGTGGCGGCGGCCAAGCATGCCGGTCCGGCGGTGTTGCTTTCCTTTATTATCGCCGGTTTGGCCAGTGCGGCAGCGGCATTGTGCTACGCGGAGTTTTCCGGATTGATACCCGTTTCTGGAAGCGCTTACACCTACAGTTACGCTGTGTTGGGTGAGTTCGCCGCTTGGATGATCGGATGGGACCTGTTGTTGGAGTACTCACTGGTGGTGTCTGTCGTCGCCATCGGTTGGTCCGGTTATCTGCAGTCCATATTGGAGCAAATCGGCATTCATTTGCCGGTATGGGCCAAGGGTGCGCCCGGTACGGGTGAGGGACACGTGGTGGATCTTTTGGCGGCACTGGTGAGCTTGGTGATTGCCGGTCTGCTTACCATCGGTCTGGAGTGGGGTTCCCGGTTCAACTCACTCATGGTGGCCATCAAAATCGGGATCATCCTGGTGATCATTGGCGTCGGCAGCTTCTATGTCAATCCGGATAACTGGACCCCGTTTATGCCGTTCGGTTTTGACGGCGTGTTGCAGGGCGCGGCGCTCGTCTTCTTCGCGGTATTCGGTTACGATACGTTGACAACAGCCGCGGAAGAAGCGAAAAACCCGCAACGGGATCTGCCGCGGGCAGTGGTTTTGTCTTTGGTGATCGCCATGATTCTGTATGTGGGAATGTCGCTCGTTTTGACGGGTATTGCATATTATACGACTTTGAACAATCCGGCGCCGGTGTCAAAAGCCTTCACAGACCTCGGATTGAAATGGATTCCGGCAATCATTTCGGCCGCAGCCGTGGCGGGGATCACCAGCGTGTTGTTCTCCTTCATGCTGGCGGCAGCCCGCGTGTGGTTTGCCATGAGTCGTGACGGTCTGCTGCCGAAATGGTTCTCCGGTATCCATCCGAAGTTTCGCACACCGCATCGTCCAACGCTGGTCATTGGCGTAGTGACGGCGTTGGTGGCCGGATTTACGCCGATTGCCCAAGTGGCGGAGCTGGTGAACATCGGGACCTTGTCGGCGTTCATTCTGATCTGCGCTTCGATTATGGTTCTGCGGGTGAAACGCCCTGATCTGGAGCGTTCATTCCGCACACCGTTGGTCCCGTTTGTGCCTTTGATCGGCATTTTGTTCTCCGCCTGGTTAATCATCAGCTTGCCGCCCATCACCTGGATCCGATTTTTGGTGTGGCTCGCAATCGGTATCGTTTTGTACCTGGTCTACGGGATGAGAAAAAGCGTATTGGCACAGCAATCGAGACAAGAAACGAAATAACTTGTGCATGACGAAGGGGCGCCGAAAAGCGCCCCTGGTTTCATGTCAACGGGAGACGGCCGAGCTGACCCGGTAATATGCGGGCAATGTTTCCTCGTAACGTGCAATCTGCTCTTCATATTGCAGCGTCATATCGATGTCGTCCAAGCCGTTGATCAGACAGTGACGTCGATATTCGTCCACCTGGAACGGGATGGAAAGGCCGTCTTCATCCGTTACGACACATTTCTCCAGATCGACCGTGAGTGAATACCCTTCTTTGGCTTCCGTACGTTGGAAGAGTTCCTCCACGTTCTCTTCTGACAATTTCACCGGCAACATCCCGTTTTTGAAACAATTGTTGTAAAAGATATCGGCGAAAGACGGGGCGATGACCACGCGGAATCCATAGTCCAAAAGTGCCCACGGCGCATGTTCACGCGAAGAGCCGCAACCGAAGTTGTTTCGCGCGAGCAGAATGGATGCCCCTTGATATCGCGGCTGGTTCAGCACGAAGTCCGATCGCGGTTGTCCGTCATCGTCAAAACGCCAGTCGTAAAACAAGAATTGCCCGAATCCGGTCCGTTCGATCCGTTTGAGAAACTGTTTGGGGATGATCTGGTCGGTATCTACATTGGCCTGATCCAGGGGTGCCACGATTCCCGTATGCCGAATGAGCGGTTTCATTGGGTTACCTCCTTTTGTCGGATATTTTCAGTTTCCCATTCCCTGATATCAACGAAATGCCCGGCGATCGCTGCTGCAGCGGCCATCATCGGGCTGACCAAGTGAGTGCGTCCGCCCCGGCCCTGCCTTCCTTCAAAGTTGCGGTTGGAGGTGGAGGCACAGCGTTCGCCCGGTTGCAGTACGTCGGGGTTCATCGCCAAGCACATGCTGCATCCCGCTTCACGCCATTCAAACCCGGCCTCGGTGAAAATCCTGTCCAACCCTTCCGCCTCGGCTTGCCGCTTTACTTGTTGTGATCCCGGCACCACCATCGCGTGAACGTGCGGAGCCACTTTTTTTCCTTTGACCACGCTGGCGGCGGCGCGCAGATCCTCGATTCGGGAGTTGGTACAGGAGCCGATGAACACTCGGTCGATCCGAATGTCGGTGATGGGTGTCCCCGGTTTGAGTCCCATGTATTCCAAAGCGCGACGTGCTGATTTGCGCTCTGTTTCCGTGGGGAAAGAGTCCGGGTCCGGTACCGCGCCGGTAACATCGACCCCCATGCCGGGACTGGTTCCCCAAGTGACTTGCGGTGCAATGGTGCTGGCGTCGATTTCGACCCTGCGATCGTAAACGGCACCTTCATCGGTTCGCAACTCTTTCCACTCCGCCACGGCCCGTTCCCAATCTTCCCCTTTGGGGGCCAGGGGTTTGTCTTTCAGATAGGCGAACGTCGTTTCATCGGGGGCAATCATGCCGGCGCGCGCTCCCGCCTCGATGGACATGTTGCAGACAGTCATCCGTTCTTCCATGGTCAACGCACGGATGGCTTCACCGGTGTATTCAATGACCGTTCCTGTCGCACCGTCGGTACCGATGCGGGCGATGATGGCCAGGATCAGGTCTTTGGCGGTTACGCCGGGTTGCAGTTTACCCTTGACATGGATCTCCATCGTCAACGGTTTCGCTTGAGGCAGGCACTGTGTAGCCAGCACATGCTCCACTTCGCTGGTCCCAATCCCGAATGCCAGTGCGCCGAAAGCGCCGTGGGTGGACGTATGACTGTCCCCGCAGACGATGGTTTTGCCGGGGAGTGTCAGCCCCAGCTCGGGCCCGATCACATGGACGATTCCTTGTTGCGGGCTGTGTAAATCATAAAGGGAGATACCGAACTCCTGGCAGTTTTTGGCCAGTGTCTCCATTTGTTTGGCGGAAATGGGATCGGTGACGGGAAGCGAGCGGTCGGTTGTGGGCACATTGTGATCCATCGTGGCTACGGTCAAGTCGGGTCTTCTCACTTTCCGACCGGACAAGCGCAATCCCTCAAACGCCTGTGGTGACGTGACCTCGTGGATCAGATGAAGATCGATGTACAACAGCGCGGGTTTGCCCGGTTCCTGGTGAATCACATGTCGATCCCATACTTTTTCGAACAGTGTTCGTGGCTTCATAACCTGACACCTCATTTCGTGAAAAGTGTGGATAAAGTCAGCGGGACACGTTCTTCCCCTGCCCGTTGTCGTGACGGGACAATCAATCCGCGGGAAAACGGTCCCTGTCGATCGAATGTTTGACTGCTGATATTGTTCCTATTTTAACAAAGTTTCTCACAATGGCAAGCGCTGATATGGGTTGTTCACGATTTGTTGAAAAAAACGCTTTTCATAGGCAAAAAAAGGAAAACGCCTCCCGACCAGACGTTTGTGTGAAGGCGGGAAGCGGTTTTTCCTTGGTGAAACTTTCTGACTCATGAATGATCCGGACACATGAAAAAGGCTTGTCTTCCTCAAGGTCACGATATATTGGAACCGTTGTTGACAGTCGGTGGATGATGACGCTTTTTGCGAACACGCCACACGATCAACAAAATCACGGCGATGAGGATGATGGCGCCCCAGCCCAACGGATTGGGAAACTCCGCTTCCATAAAGATGGGGTTGTCTTGTCCCGGCTTCAGGTTCCACGTCAAGGTTTTTCCGCCGTCGGTGACATTGTCCGCATTGTGGTTGTCCGGTGCGATGGGCAACGTCAGCATCAATTTCAAATGCAGGAGTTCACCCAGCGATTCACCCAGAAACGAGCCACCCAGATCTTTCATCGAGCGCAGATCGACATGGGTGTCGACACGGAATTTCAGTGTGAAAAACCCCGGATCAAAGTCAAAAACGGGTTGGCCGGAACGGCCGTTCTGCGGTGCGGCATCGGTGGAAACGGCCGCCAAACTGGCGGACGGTTGATTGGGCAACAAGTCTTTGAACATATTTTGATCCGGCGGTTCTTTCAATACGTTGTCCACGCGCTTTTCGGCCACCCAGCCTGTTTGGTCCCCTTCATTCACCGTTTTGACCTGGTATCCTTTTTGTTGGAGACGGTCTTTGATCGGGGCCATCTGTTCGGCCAACAACGGGTTGGACAGCAGTTTCAGCTGATAAACACCGGAACCGTCGGAATTAACAGTGATGTGCATGGTGGCGTTCACACAACCGGTCAACAGCATGATGCACACAATCGTCACCATCATCCATACGTAGCGCGAGCGTTTTGGTTTCATCGCTTCCTCCCTTTCTCGCTGATTCCGAAGTCTGTACAATAGAAAAAGACCGTGAACATGAACATCTTAACATAAAAACGGACCAACCAAAGGGTAACCGTGTCAGGATTCGCAAAAATCTCAGAAAAGGAGCAAAAAGAAAATGCAACAGCTGAATCGATCCGATCGCCGGCAATTGGAGTCGCTGACGAAACTGATACCGGTTCCGGACGGGACATTGGAGCAACAAGCGAGAAACCATATCGACCAATTGACCAAACCGCCGGGTAGTTTGGGCTTGTTGGAGGAGATGGCGATCCGCTTGGCGGGCATCACGGGTGAACAGATTCCCGACATGAACAAAAAAGCGATCGTCGTCTGTTGTGGAGACCACGGTGTGGTGGAAGAGGGGGTAACGGCCTATCCCTCCGAAGTGACGGAGAAAATGATGGCCAACTTCGCGGCGGGAGGAGCGGCGATCAATGTGATCGCCCGGCAGACCGGGGCAGATGTCTATGTGGTGGACGTGGGCAGTCGGGCGAGGTCGGTTCCCGACGGCGTCATCGACTGCAAGATACGTCCGGGTACGGACAATATGGCATCCGGCCCCGCCATGTCACGCGATGAAGCGGTTCGGGCGATGATGGCGGGTGTGGATGTGGCCAGACGATTGAAACAGGAAGGCGTCCGCGTCATTGGTGTGGGGGAAATGGGTATTGGTAATACAACACCGGCCACAGCCATTGCTGCGGTAATGACTGGCAGTCCGGTCAACCGGTTGACGGGACGCGGCGCCGGAGTGGACGACGCGGGAATGCAACGAAAGATCTGTGTCATCGAGCAGGCGATTCGCGTCAACCGGCCGGATGCGCAAGACCCCGTGGATGTGTTGGCCAAAGTGGGCGGGTTGGAGATTGCCGCGATGGCGGGGGTGATGTTGGGAGGAGCGCTGGAGCGCATGCCGGTCGTGATCGACGGGCTCATTTCCACCTCTGCCGCGATGATCGCCGCCGGTTTGACCGAACGGGTGAAGCCGTATTTGTTTGCCTCCCATTTGTCTGAGGAGCCGGCACATCGCATCCTGTTGGAGAAGTTGGGATTAACGCCGCTGGTTCACGCCCGGATGCGACTGGGAGAGGGAACCGGTGCGGCGCTGTTGTTTCCGTTGATGGAGACAGCCGTGGCATTGATGCGGGAGATGGCCACCTTTGCCGATTTGGGTTTGGAGGGACCTTAATCCGCTTATGCGGTGACCTTTGTCGATAAAGCGAGCGTTTGGAAAATAGCGAATCGAGGACAACCCTTTCCCGGGAGTGACTTCAACAGTGGGAAACGATCGGACAAAGGGTTCTCAAATATGAGGGGATGTTGGAAGGATTCACGCGGCCGAAGCACCGGAAGCACTCCATTGGTCGCCGTGGGCTTTTCGCTTCATCCAGGTGGCAGCCCACATCCATCCACGATGGCTTTGCCCAGGCCCGGGTGATTTTCGTTTCACGAGATTTTGCCGGCACAGCAGTTTGAAGTGTTTTCGCACTTCTCGACTCCATTGCATCCAAATGCTGTCGGACGCCAGAGGGACAAAGCCCACCAGCGTCCGACATTCGCTCTCATCCCAACCCTGAAGAGCTTGGTTTCGCTTTTTTGCTATTTGGAAGCGGTGCTTAGAATACTTTTTTCAATACTTGTCCTAACACTTCTGCCGAATGATGCAGTTTTTCCAGTTCTTGCTCTTGCAAATTCAACTCGATCACTTCGCGTATGCCGGAACGATTCACAACGGCGGGTACACCGATATAAATATCCTTTAGCCCATATTCGCCACGGAGCAGGGTGGAAACAGTGAGCACTGAATTTTCATCGTTTAAGATGGCGCGAGTTAAACGGGCCAGTCCCATCGCAATTCCATAGTAGGTGGCTCCTTTGCGTTCAATGATATGGTAGGCTGCATCACGTACATTGACAAATATTTGATCCAACTCTTCCTGGTTCGGACCATTTCCTTCCCTTAAATAGTCCGAAATCGGACGGGTTCCAATATGGGCATGACTCCACACGGGCAATTCCGTATCCCCATGTTCCCCGATGATATAGGCATGTACATTCTGTGGATTCACTTGATACGCTTCACCGAGCAGATAGCGCAAGCGAGCCGTATCAAGGATGGTACCTGATCCAATCACACGATGAGCGGGCATCCCGGAATATTTCCATGTCGCATAAGAGAGGATATCAACCGGGTTTGTCGCAACCAAGAACAATCCATCAAAACCGCTTTTCATCACTTCGCTGATAATGGATTGAAAGATTTTCGCGTTTTTATCCACCAGATCGAGACGGGTTTCTCCGGGCTGCTGGTTGGCACCGGCAGTGATCACCACAAGATCCGCATCTTGACAATCGTGATAATCCCCGGCCCAGATGCGCATCGGCGAACCAAATGGCAAGGCGTGATTCAGATCCATCGCGTCCCCTTCCGCTTTTTTCTTGTTAATGTCAATCAACACCAATTCGTTGGCCAAACCTTGGTTCAGTACCGCATATGCGTAGCTCGATCCAACAAAACCGGTTCCGATTAAGGCGATTTTGGTCCCTTTCGACACTTTCATCAGGGGACAACTCCTTTCGTTCTTCATATGATTGGGCTGACTTTGACTTTCCACCATACCTCACAGGAGAAAGCGGAAAACATAGGCCAATAGATAGGTAAAGCTACAGGTGATGAACAGGAAAGCCAAACTGTATTTCAAAGTGAAGCGGAACAGACTGGATTCATTACCGGATTGACCAACTGCTGCCGTAGCGATCGCCACCGATTGCGGACTGAGTAATTTCCCCATCACCCCCCCACTGGTATTGGCGGCGACGAGCAAGGCCGGCGATGTCCCAATCTGTTGCGCCGTCACCAGTTGCAGGTGAGCAAACAGAGCGTTGTTGGCGACAACCGAACCGGTCAGAAATACCCCGATCCAACCCAGAACAGGTGAGAAGAATGGGAATAACTTGCCGGTTTTCGACAAAGCCAAGCCCAAGGTAGACGAAATGCCCGAGTAGTTGGCAAGATAAGCAAAAGCGAGTACGAATCCGATGGTGACAATGGGTTTCCACAGTTCAAGCAATGTTTCTTTGATCAATTGCCATGTTGTTCTCATGTCAACGCGGAACAAGAGAAGTGTCAGGATGACGGAGATCAGGATCGCTGTGCCTGTCGAAGACAGCCAGTCCAGTTTGAATACCGCATCATATGGTGTCAGCTCCTTGGCAATCGGTGGAGCAATCAACACATGTTGATGAAGTCCGGGAATTTTCACCTTGGTTACAAGAAATTCCAAAGGACCTCCTGGTTCGAATAAATGTTTAAAAGCTTTGCTGCTCCAAATGCTGACTATGATCGTCAAGATGTAAAACGGAGACCATGCTTTGATGACCTGTCCCATTGTCAGACGCTTGGAGCGGACAGGTTGTACACCATTGTCAAGATGGAAGATGTTTTTCGGTTTCCAGAACTTCGAAAACAGCGTCAGAGCACCCATGCTGATGAGAGAGGAAGTAATGTTGGCCAACTCGGGTCCGATCAAAGTGACGGTCAGGTATTGTGTCACTGCATACGATCCACCGACAACGAGCAGAGCGGGAAATACTTCTCTGACCCCGCGAAATCCATCCAAAATCCAAATCATCAAAAACGGCACGAGAAAGGAAATAATAGGTAATTGAATCCCCAGAATGTTAGACAACACGATTTTATCGATACCGGAGACTTGACCGGCCACAATGACCGGAATCCCCATTGCCCCAAAAGCTCCGGATGCGGCGTTGGCAATCAGGCAAAGCGAAGCTGCTTGCAATGGTTGAAAGCCCAGTTCGACGAGCAATGCGGCAGAGATGGCAATCGGAACCCCAAATCCCGCCGCGCCTTCGAGAAATGCGTTAAACGAAAATCCAATCAGCAAAAGTTGCAACCGTTGATCGTCGGTGATTGAGATGATGCTGGATCGAATCACATCGAAATTCCCCGTTTTTACCGTGATTTTATACAGTAAGACAGCTGTAACGACGATCCAGGCGATTGGCCACAAACTGTAGGCAAAACCAAAACCGACAGCTCCCAGCGTCATGGAAAACGGCATGCGGTAAACGAAGACAGCAATCACAAAGGCGATGAGCATTGTATAGAAAGCGGCGATATATCCTTTTAGACGCAAGATTGTTAAAGATATCACAAAGAAGACGATCGGAATGGCAGATACGAATGCTGACAGCCATAACTGGCGAAGAGGATCATAGGTTTGTGTCCACATGTCCATAGGGAACACCCCTTAGAGTAGAGCGAAGAATGAGCTCATCCATTCACTGCGATGTTGTATTGGTCGGTTTCATTATACTCCCCGTCGTAAATAAATGGAATGAACAATTTGTGAATGATTTCACTTAAAGTCATGATAGATAATACGGAAAATTCAATTAACAGCATTGATTCCTCATAAATAAAGGGGTTGTGCGAGGTTGGATGAAAAGGACGGGACGGATATTTTGTGATTAAATGAACAAATTGGTTCGTGTGCATGAAGCGCTGGCACATTCAAAATGACATCGGTACCTTTCCCACAAGAGTTTGGCTTGATCCGGTGTGCCCCGGTTTGCACAAGAATAAGGACCCTTTCAGGGTCCGCTTGTCGGGATGATGGTGGGATTACAGATATTCGATTCATCCTAATAATCCAGGTGACCACCTGGACACAGACGGTGTCGAAACACCCAATACGTCCAAGCTTGGTACGCCAAGACAAACGGTAACACAAAAACAGTGATGATCGTCATCACGCGCAACGAATAGGGTCCCGATGCAGCATTGTAGATCGTGAGACTCCAGTGGGGGTTGAGCGAGCTGATCATGACGCGCGGAAACAGATGGAGAAAAACCGTGACCGATGAGAAAACGATTGTCAGGCTGGTCATTAAAAACGCCCATCCGTCGCGTTTGGCGTAAATGAAAAAGGGCACCGACAATAAGGTCATGGCAGCCAGCACAGGCACTCCACCGGGGTCGATGCCGGTTTTGCTGAACAGGTCAGTATTGTAGAAACTTAAGATGGCAAACAGGAACATTACCAGACTGGTGAGCGCCCCGATTCTCCTGGCGGTTTCCCGTGCCCTTTCCTGCATCTCGCCTGATGTGCGAAGGGAGATGTACAGCGCCCCGCTTAACGTTGAAAGCAGCAGCAAACTGAACCCGCCCATGATGGTGAATGGCGTAATCAGGCTCCAGAAAGTACCGACATAGTTCATGTTGGCGTCGATGGGCACACCACGTATAAAGTTGGCGATCGCTACACCCCACAAAAAAGGCGGCAGCACACTTCCCGTAAACAGAAGCCAGTCCCAGGTGGTACGCCAACGCGGGTTACTGATTTTACTGCGAAACTCAAAAGCCACTGCACGCACAATCAGCGCCACCAATAGCAGGAAAACATCATCGGTACCAACGGCTCAATGCGCCGGTACAGCCACACACGGATCTGCCGGAGGATACGAAAGGTCAAGTCGTGTGAGAAATATCGTTCAGCGTAACGGAACACGGCACGGGACAACCCAAAAAATCGAACCCCTACAATGGGCATCCACAGCAACAAAATGGTGGCAGGGTGAAGAGCAGCTTTGGCAATCAGGTAACCGGAGGTTGCCATCAGCCCAATGTTTGTTCCTACAGTACAAAAGCGAAGCAGGATTGACAGGGTAAAGCGCCAGGGAAATGGCCGTTGGAATTGAAACAAACGGACGATCACCCTCCAGAGCGACAACTGTATTTGTCTATTTTTCGGTGTTATCCCCTGTATCACCGGTCTGCTCACGCTTCTTCACCTCCTGCATATGCGGTGCGTAATCGCCGATACATTCCCTGAACAGCCATCAGTTCCGTGTGGCTCCCTTGTTCAACAATCTTTCCGCCTTCCATTACAACGATCCCGATCCGCCCTCTTCACCGTGCTCAAACGATGAGCAACCACAATCACCGTACGCCCCGCAAGAAGCCGCGCGATCCCTTCCTGCATCGTACATTCGGTTTGCGGGTCAAGGTGGGCGGTAGGTTCATCGAGCAGCACCAGCGGAGCGTCCTTGAGCAAAGCCCGTGCCACCGCCAATCTTTGGATCTGCCCCCCGCTTAAACCGTATCCGCCTTCGCCCAAGGGAGTGTTGTACCCTTGGGGTAAAGAGACAATCCAATCATGTGCCCTTGCCGTACGCGCAGCCGAAATAATCTCCTCCGTGGAAGCGTTGGGACGAGCCAGCAAATTATCCATAACGGTGCCGGCAAAGAGATGCGTGTGTTGACGTAAAACCGCCATTCGTCTTCGCCATTCCTTGATCGGCCAGTCGCTTAACGCTTGACCATTGATACGGATCTCCCCAGCCGTTGGGCGCAAAAAACCCTGCAATAGGGTCGAGGAGGGTGCTTTTGCCCGCTCCACTGGGCCCGACCAGCGCCAGTGTTTCACCAGGGTGAACAGTTAGATTGATATCATGTAATATTGGCGGTAATCCGGGATCATATGAAAAAGTGACATTGACGAATTCAATTGTGAACGGATCATTCCGCGATCTAGGATGGTTTGGTATCCGTGGTGCCTTCTTTGGCCCGTGTTCGGGTTGCAAATCCCTGTGGAGATCTTCATCAGCAGATACACGACTTACACGCACATCCTTTTGGAGCTTCCAACCATCCTGTACCAGGCCGGGCGGGTTGGCTTCGAGAATCTCGAATATTCTTCCGGCGGCCGTCACTCCGTTGAGACCTGCGTGAAACTCACTGCCCCCAGTGCCCGGAGGGGCTGAAAAAATTCAGGTGTCAACAACAGGATCAAAAAAGCGGTGAAAAAGGGCATACGATCAGAAACCAAGCGTAAGCCGAGGGTAACGGCGACAACCGCCGTGCTCAGTGTGGCGAATAATTCCAGTAAAAACGAAGACAAAAAAGCAATTCGAAGGGTACGCATCGTCGCCAGTCGATAGGCTTCACTGGCTCTGCCCATCCACTCTGCCCGAGCTCGACTGCGTCCGAAAATCTTCAGCGTGGTCAAGCCCTCCAGGACATCAAGAAACCGTGCAGCAAGCAAGCTCAATTGTTGCCATTGACGTGCGCTGGCCGATTCCGCCGCTTTGCCGATCAAAATCATAAAGAATACGATCAATGGTGCTGCCACCGCAAGAATGAACGCCGTTAAACTGTCGCGTGTCAGCAAGAAACCGAAAATGGCCAACGGCATCAATGCCGACAGTGCCATTTGCGGAAGATATCGGGATAAAAAGCTTTCCAACTGTTCAATCCCGGTCATCGCCGTGTTGACCAACTCGCCCCGTTGCTCTTGGGCTGCCCAAATTGGCCCAAGACGCAACAGATGTGCGATCAGCCGGCGACGCAAATCCGTTTTCACGCGCACGGCCAGATGCGCGGCGACCGCCTGATCCAGCCAAGTGAGAACGCCGCGGGTGGTGATGAGCCCGAATAAGATCCAAAGCCAGGGACTGACCTGATGCAATGGAGTGTGCTCCAAGAACACAGCGTTGACAACGTGGGCCAGATAATAGGCCTGAAGGATCAACAGCATTCCGTTTGTCAACCCCACTCCCACGGTGACGGCCAGAAGCACGCGAACCACCCGCATCTGTTGTACAAGTCGTTTGATATGTATACGAATTTCCTTCAATTGTCGAAGCCCCTCCACCCGCCGAATCAACGGCGGCAGAATCATCATTGGCCCTACTGATCATTTTGCCGTTCAAACAGTGGTCATATACCATGAGGATTTTCCATTGGGACTTCAAGTAATTTGTTGTGTCTTTTGTGCCATCGGAGTTGTGATACCAATTTGTCATGATACGAGTCAAGTGATAAAACGTTTACCGTAATGCTGACTTTCTGTGAACACTCCTTTTTTGTGAAATTTATCACAATCACTTCGATCCATATGGCTTATGCTAATTGAGACAGACAACATTCCATTTCGCGTTGGGAGTGTGAAACCTTCATAGAAATCGGACCGGCATCATGACATCGGGTTTGCAGGGGTGTCATCTGGACATCGAGATTCATGGCAACACGTTTAGTAATGAAAGTATCAAGCGAAAAGGGGGATTCGCTTCGTGAATTATGTCATTCGCGGCAACAACCTTGAAGTGACGGAAGCTTTGCGGAATTTTATCGAAAAAAAGATCAGCCGTCTGGAAAAGTATTTTGACACCCCGCCTTCCGCCGATGCGCACATCGCCCTCAGCGTGATCCACGATGATCACAAGGTGGAAGTGACGATTCCCCTTCAAGGCGTGCTGGTTCGCGCCGAGGAAAAAAGCGCCGACATGTATACTTCGATCGATCTGGTCGTGGAAAAATTGGAGCGCCAGATCCGGAAGTACAAAACCAGGATCAACCGCAAACCCCGTCAGGAGGGAAGCCTCCGTTCGCAGCTTGTTGAAAACGGAAACACCTCCACCGCTTTGGTGGATGATGAAGAAGAACCCGTTGTGGTTCGCACAAAGCGTTTTCACCTGAAACCGATGGATGTGGAAGAAGCCATCATGCAAATGGAACTGCTCGGACACCACTTCTTTGTGTTCTCCAATGCAGAGACGGATGAAGTGAACGTGGTATATCGCAGAAAAGACGGGCGTTACGGTTTAATCGAACCCGAGTGAGGTGCAAATAGAGGGTAATTTGGTTTCAGAATTTATGTGGCTGACACAGCGTTACTGCTCTAGCTAGGATGAATTCACGCGAGAATGTGAGAAGGAGGAAGGAAAGTATGTTTTGTCATCAATGCGAGCAGACACCAATGGGTGGATGTAAAATCATCGGAGTTTGTGGAAAAAACGAAGTGATCGCCAGTTTGCAAGATATTTTGGTTTTTGGGTTAAAAGGAATCGCTGCATATCGTACACATGCTTATCAGCTTGGATATACGGACCCGTTTGTAGATGCTACCACACATGAAGCACTTTATATGACACTGACCAATTCCAACTTTAATGAGCAAGAGCATTTTGAGATGGCGATGAAAGTTGGGCAAGCAGCGATCCGGGTTATGGAATTGCTGGATCGAGCTCATACAGAACGCTTTGGGATTCCACAGCCCGTTCGTGTTAGTCAAAATAAGATAGAAGGAAAAGCAATTTTGGTAACAGGGCACAATTTGCTTGCACTTGAAAAATTATTGGAGCAAACGATGGATAAAGGGATCAACATATATACACATTCAGAAATGTTACCGGCACATGGTTATCCTAAACTGAAAAAGTATCCTCATTTGAAAGGGAACATCGGAAAATCATGGTTTGATCAAAGGAGGCTTTTTGAAAGGTTCCCAGGCGCGATTTTGGCAACAACGAACTGTGTCATGCCCATTAAAGGTACGTATGCAGACCGCTTCTTCTCTTATGATGTAGCTGGGCTTGAAGGAGTACAAAAAATTGAAAATGATGATTTTACACCATTGATCAAGCGTGCTTTAGAGCTTCCGGAAGTGAATATAGAGTCTGATCAAGAACTCGTTACAGGCTTCCACCATGAGACCGTGCTAGGAATGGCACCGGAAGTGATCCAGGCTGTGAAAAATGGAAAAATTAAGCGCTTCTTTGTCATTGCAGGTTGTGACGCTCCGGGGAAAGGTGGTGAATATTATCGGAAATTAGCCACATCCTTGCCACCAGAAACGGTTATTCTAACCACTTCTTGCGGCAAGTTCCGCTTTAACGATGTAGATTACGGAGTAGTACCAGGTACGGATATTCCACGCTATATTGATTTGGGGCAATGCAATAATTCGATTTCCACTGTGAAGATTGCGGCTGCACTAGCTGAAGCATTTGGATGTGAGGTAAACGAACTGCCAGTCAGTATCGTGTTATCTTGGTTTGAGCAAAAAGCGGTTGCCATCCTATTGGGGTTGTTCAGCCTGGGTATTCAAGATATCCGTATTGGACCAAAAGCTCCTGAGTTTATTTCACCAGGTGTGTTGCAAGTATTGCAAGAGAGATTCGGCTTAAAATTGATTGGTGATGTACAAACAGATATGCAAGCCATGTTAACGGAGAGCTCAGCACATCTGACCATCTCATCTTAAAAGGGAGCGCTACAGGATTTGGCCGTTTATAAAGAGCGAGCGGGAAAACCCAGCCCTTTAGGGTTGGGATGAAAGCGAGCGTCGGACGCGGGAGGGCCTCAGCTCTCGCAAGTCCGACAGAATTTTAGCACAATCGAGCCTAGAAGTACGAAAACACTTAAAATACTATGCGAGCGCAAACTCAATAAACTAACATTACCCAGGCTTGGACGAAGCCATCGTGGATGGATGTGGGTTGCCACGCCAGATGAAGCGAGAAGGCCTCTGGTGCTTTAGCCGTGCGGAGCAAGTCACGTTTGGTTTCATACAGAAGGATGTGGCCGAGAAGGCCAAGGGCTCTTGACAATGTTGGATCTCACTTGGTGCAAGTGGGATCTTATATTTTTACATCAGTATCCTCACAAATGTAGGCCATCGTGTGATGGGAAACACAGTGGACACCTTGGAAGGCAGAGTGTATGGGGAAAAGGGAGACCTAGGACGAAACAGGCGGTTCATCATGAACAGGGAGAATAGGCATTGCTGACAGTGCCTTGTTTGCTTGGTACTGGGTTGATCCATTCTTAAACCTGATTCATCCCTGTTGTGATGTTTGTCATAATACGAAAACACAAATTCAGTTACCATAACATCAAGCTACAGCATCAAACGAAACGGACCAGGAGGAAAGAACATGAATGATATGCCTTTTCATTGCGGCCAGAGGGTCGGAGAGGACATTCCTTTGTGTCCTGCTCTGACCCGACTGAAGCAAGAACATATTCCGTTAAGGGAACAAATGGAGCAATTGTATCAATCGGCAGAAGGAGTCGGAGACGATACTCACATTGCAGACTGGCAAGGTGCATTGCATGAATTGAGGGAGAAAGCCGTTCGTTTTGAGCGGGAATTGCACGCTCATTCTGAACGGGAAGAAAAGTATTTATTTCCGATGATGGCTTCATACATCGGCAGGGAATCAGGACCACTGATGGTAATGGAATATGAGCATCAAAAAGGAAAGGAATATCTGCAAACCTTTATCGCAAAGATTGATCAGGCGACCGCGCCCGTTGATACAGAAAAGGCAAAGAAAATCGGCTTATTTATGATTCAAGCCTACAATATCTTGTCACAGCACTTTATGAAAGAAGAAAATGTTTTGTTCCCCATGGCAGAACAGTTGCTTTCGTCTGAAGAAAAAGATCTTCTGGCGAAAAAAATGCAAACCGTATAGTCTTTGAAGAATTTTATGGTCTGTTTTCCTGCCATGATTGCCACCGAAACAGAGTGAAGAATCCATGAAGAACCAAGCCAAAAAAAACAAAAGGTGGTTTCTCCTTGAAGCAGCGAAGAAACCACTTATTTTTTTTGAAATACTGCACTTAGATAACGCTTAAATAGACATGCAAACAGGCTCAGATGAGGTGTCCATACCCCCCTTGTCCACGCACGGACATTGGACATGATGGTGATGAAGCTTTTCTAACCGAGCCCAATCCAACATTTTGCGTGTATACATTGATACAATGCTTATTTTGCATGTGTCTCGCCTTTCCCGGCGTAAGGCAGTCGTTCACCGGTGAGCGACCAGCCGGTTTTTGGACCGAGGATGAACCAGCCAAGCATGAGAGCGCCAATTGCAAAAATGGTGTCAACGATCACCCGCAGCCATACGAAGTTGTGAATGATCCCCCGCGACATGAATTCAGCCGAACGTGCATACCACATACCGTGTTCCACGCTTGCCCATGTCTGCATCAGACCAATCGGGAGCAGACTGAGCAGTACCATCAGCGCCAGTCCGATATTGATGGCCCAGAACGAGAAAGCGAGAGCCTTTGTTTTCCACACGTGTTGTTTGGTCAATCCCCGTAAGCAAAACAGCATGAGCCCGATTCCCAACATGCCGTATACTCCGAACAGCGCCGTATGTCCATGCACGGGTGTGGTGTTAAGCCCTTGCATGTAGTAAAGGGCGATCGGAGGATTGATGAAGAATCCGAACAATCCGGCCCCCACAAGGTTCCAAAAAGCAACGGAGATAAAATAGTAAATCGGCCACTTGTACGCCGTCATCCAGGGACGGGCACGGGAAAGGGTCAAATTCTCATACGCTTCGAAGCCGATCAGTACCAACGGAACCACCTCCAGCGCGCTGAAAGTGGCGCCGAATGCCAAAACCCCGATCGGCGTTCCGCTGAAGTACAAGTGGTGGAACGTACCGATAATCCCTCCGAACAAAAAGATGATCGTGGAAAAAAGAACCGAAGTGGTGGCTGTGGATATCCGCAGCAATCCCATACGCGTGAACAGGAACGCGATCACCGGTTGCAAATACTTCAAAAAACCCTTCCACCCACAGGTGCACCACCCACCAACGCCAGTACTCGGCAATGGCCAGATGCGTATGCTGTCCCCACATGAGTCCCGGAATATAAAACACCGGAATCGCGGTGGAAGCGATCAAAAACAGGATGAGCAGATGCCTGTCGTCTTTTGCCTTTCTCAGCGCGGGCCAAATCGCCCGTACCATCAGGAACAGCCAGAGGAAAAGTCCGACAGTCAGGAACAACTGCCAAAATCGTCCAAGATCCGTATACTCATACCCCTGGTGCCCAAACCAGAAGTTTGTGTCCAACCCAAGACGTTGCCGGACCGCAAGCCACTGACCGGCCATGGAACCGACAACGATGATCAGCAAACACACAAAGAGAAAATTGACGAAAAAACGTTGGTATTTTGGTTCGCGACCGGAGACTGCCGGAGCCACAAACAACCCGGTTGCGATCCAGGCGGTTGCAATCCAAAAGATTCCCAATTGGGTGTGCCACGTACGTGTTACAGAATAGGGCAGCCATTCTGCCAGCGGTATTCCGTAGAAACCGCTACCTTCCACCTGGTAATGGGCCGTACCGCTCCCAGCCCAACCTGAATCACCCACAAAGTAGCGACGACCCAGAAATACTTGAGTGTCGCCTTCATGGAAGGGGTGGGTGACAAGGCAAGCAACGGATCTTTTTCAGGATAGGTCTCTTCCGATTCGATGTGTTTTTGCTTGGCATAATACCAGACCAGAGCGCCAATGCCGGCCAGCAGCAGAACAAAACTGACTACAGACCAGATCACCATGGAACCGGTGGCCACATTGCCGATCAAAGGTTCATGGGGCCAGTTGTTCGTGTAAGTGATGTCGCTGCCCGGACGATTGGTGGCGCACGCCCAGGTTGACCAGAAGAAAAAAGCGTTTAGGGCTTTCATCCGCTCCGGATCTTTGATTGTTTCGCGGGGGATGGCATACTTGTCACGCAAATCATCCAGTTTCGGATCATTGCCAAATAAGGCAGCGTAATGTCGGCTGATGGCTGCATATGCCTGCGCACGCAGGGGGGAGATCACCAAATCGCCCGTTTTCGGCTTGGTTCTGATTTCTTTTTTCAATCTGGCGTGTAGCATCGCTTTGTTTTCATCATTCAGCGCGTCGTAAGATTTTCCGAATTAATCCGACGCATATTTGTTGAGAAACCACATGCATTCCCGATGCAGCCAGTCGGCGTTCCAGTCCGGCGCCACGTATGCGCCATGTCCCCAGATCGTTCCCACTTCCTGTCCGCCTATTGACTGCCAAACGTTTTGCCCATCTTTGATTTCTTTGTCGGTAAACAGTACGGTACCCGTACTGGTCAGCACACGTTTTGGAATGGGAGGCATCGTTTGATAAATCTCTCCCCCGTAATACCCCAGAATGGCAAATGAAATGACGAATACAAGTGTCAAGCTGACCCAAAGTCTTCTAAGACTCATGATTACAGGCCCCTACCAATTTTTGTCTTCATTGACACGGATAGTTTAAACTACGCCATTGTTCTTTATTCGAAAGTTGTATGAATTCAACTGATAGGGTATAAGCTTTGCCCCGTAAACCTTCAACTTCAACCAGAAGGATATTTGTTTATTGGGGGTACGTGTCCCAAAAATACGGCTGTATTTAAAAATTGGTTAGACAGAAGAGCAAATTGGCATATTAACCATAGACAGTCATCGTTCGATTCGTTCAAGAAAGGAGTCCGATATAAGACGGAGATTGATCCCCATCAGATTCGGACGGACGACCTTAAATTGGGTAGCTTGAAAGGCAACTTCGCGACAAAAATGAGGGGGCACAGAATAATGAAAGCGCTTGTATTCCGTGGTCCGGGAAAGTTTGAGTGGGTAGAGAAGGAAAAACCGACGATTCAAGATCCGACGGATGCCATCGTCAGAATAACCAAAACGACGATTTGCGGCACGGATTTGCATATCTTGGGCGGGGATGTACCAGCGGTTACCGATGGCCGAACCCTGGGACACGAAGGGGTTGGAGTAGTAGAAGAAGTCGGATCGGGTGTCAACAATTTCAAACCCGGCGACAGCGTGCTGATTTCTTGTGTCACTTCCTGTGGAAGATGTGATTATTGCAAAAAAGCGATGTACGCCCACTGTGAAAACGGCGGTTGGATTTTGGGGCACCTGATTGACGGTACCCAGGCGGAATACGTCCGGGTCCCGTATGCTGATACGAGCTTGTACCACATACCTCCGGGAACCGATGAGGAAGCACTGGTGATGTTAAGCGACATTTTCCCGACGAGTTTGGAAATCGGGGTGATCAACGGCGAAGTTCAGCCGGGGGATGTCATTGCTATTGTCGGGGCCGGACCGGTCGGGATGGCAGCACTCTTGACCGCGCAACTTTATTCACCGGCGGAGATTATCATGGTCGACCTTGATGATCATCGTTTGGAGATGTCCAAAAAGTTCGGGGCTACCAAGACAGTGAACAGCTCAAAGGGAACTGCGGTCGAGCAAGTGATGGAACTAACGGATGGCAAGGGTGTCGATGTAGCGATTGAGGCCGTCGGTTTTCCGGTAACTTTCGACATCTGTCAGCAAATCCTGAAGCCGGGAGGAAGGCTGGCCAACGTCGGTGTACACGGCAAGCCTGTCGAATTGCACCTGGAACAGTTGTGGATTCGCAATGTCAAGATCACGACAGGGCTGGTCAGTACGAGCACCACACCGATGCTGATCAAAACGGTGCAGTCCGGAAAGATCAAACCACAACAGTTGGTTACCCACCGTTTTCCGCTGGAACAGATTATGCAGGCGTACGAGGTATTTCGCAATGCAGCCAAAGAAAAAGCGATGAAAGTTATTTTATACAATGATTGACTTTTTTGATAAAAAGACAGTCCGAATCATCTTTTGTCCGTTTTTGTCGCGCCCGCCTGTTTCATAAGATGACGTCCCTCTTGCAGAATGCAGTTTGTGGATAAAGTGATGCGGGTCCGATTTTTCCCTGCAGGTTCGCATTCGAGGACAAAATCGGGCCCGCACCTTATTTCACCCATGCAGAGTGCAACCGGTTTGGGAACCTGTTTTTATAACGAGCAAGCTGGAGTCTTGGATCGCTTCAATCTCATGTTCCTCATACGGTTTCATGTGAAGCATGGAACCCGCTTTTAAGTGGAAACGTTGGTCAGATACACCAAACCATACTTCTCCGCTGATCACAAAAACGAGCACATGGCAGTTCGCATGGTGTCGGGGAATCTTTTTTCCCGATTTTAATTGCAGGTTCACGACAACTCCTTGGTCAAACTCCAACACTTGGGTACGTGCAACCCCTCTTTCCCCGGCAATTCCTTGTCTTATCTCAACGACAGTCATTCAAATCATTCCTTTTTGGTTGTTGTATGAAGATGGACATCATGGGCGATCGCCGCTTTTTCCCCTTGAGTCAAAATCACGCTAAACAATGGGAACAGGTAATGATCCTCCTTCTCAATATGTTTTTTTAACAGATAGGCAAGCAGTCCCATTTTTTGTATGAGTTCATGTGAAGGGTTTTCGGGATCATGATTTTGAAACAGGGCCATTGCTTCTTGATAATGTTTCCGGATGATGTTGTGTTCGCTTTTTAATTTGGCGATGGGACCCACTTCCGTCTCTGTGATATGATTCGCCAAACGAGTAAGAATATAGTTTTCTTCGTACAAAAAATGATGTTCCAATTCATGGCCGATTGTATCCAATGCCTTTTGATAAAGCTCGGTGTGATAGCCTTCCCTCACCTGATCCATCAACTGGCTTAACGCAGCGTGTTCTTCGATAAAAGAATACAGTTCGGGCGCTACGATCGTCAGAATTTTTTCGAATTCCAGCGTATCTGTTTTTTTCCAATCCGTTAAATCCAGTCTGGGTTGATAGCTCGGTTTTACCATATCGATTCTCTCCTCACGAAAATGGATTCCAGTTGTATCACTTATACGCAATGCCAATCTCCCATCTCGCTGTCCTGTGTCTCACTACAAATGTACACGAGTTGGCTCAATCGCATTGTGATTTTTTGCATAAAAAAAGCCCCTGTTTTTTGTCATTCTTTAACAGGGGAGAGTGTGCGTTGCAGTGCATCCGGATTGTAAATCAAGATGCCTTTGCGATTGATATCAAGCAAATGATCTTTTTTTAGTTGGTTGAGCACACGGTTGACCGATTCCCGTGACATTCCCAACATATTGGCAAAATCTTGATGGGTTAACGGAATGGAAACGAAAACGCCATCCTCCCTCTGAATTCCGTATTCCTCCACCAGCCGTAACAAGGTGATGACAACTTTTTGATGGACATCTCCCGAAATCACATCTTGCAAGCGCCTTTGCATATAAAGGAGCCTTTGATCCATCATTTTCATGACCGACTTTGCAATGAGTGGATTGGAATCCATCAATCGATCAAAATCGTCCGTCGGTATGGCCAACAATATACTATCCGTGACGGTTACAGCCGTTCCGGGATACGGTGAATCGCAGAAAAATCCAACATGGGGAAACATATCCCCTTTTTGCAGAAGACAGATGACCTGTTCATTACCATTATTTTGCACCTTCGTGACCTTGACGATCCCCGATTGAATGAAGTAAACCGTGCTCAATGTCTGCCCTTCCACAAAGATCGTTGAATTCTTTCGATAGTGTCGCAAAACCGTAATACGTGTGATTTTCTCCAATTCATCATCTGTCAACCCACTGAACAGCGGAACCCGTTTGAGAATCTCGAATTTGCGGTCCATCACCAGCGCCTCCACTTTTTTATGGGGGTAGTGGCAACAAAGTTGCAACCGGGCATCGATCTCCCAATCAAATTTTGCCCAATAAAATTCAATACGATATCCCTTTGCATAGTCAATGACAAAACACCTACCTTTCTGTGAACAATCGTGAAACTTATCACATTTATATAGTTCAATAATGCTTACAATAATTGCACCCGTAATATAGATTTTCTGTGAACGACCTATTTTTTGTGAAATCCATCACATTTTCTTTCTCCAACTCGACTTACCCTGATATACACAGGCAACATTTCAGCATGATGATGGGAGTGTGAAACCTTTGAAGAAAACAGGGGGGTCAAATTGCCTGGATACAGTGACTGATTGAGCCCTGATTGACGAGGGTGAGGGGTGGTCGTAATTCATCGCGGATGGTGACCGCGGTCATCTTCGCTGATAATCCACTACACCGGCCATTCTCCATACAATGGGGGTGATATTGGCACAATCTTGGCGATCATGCTTTTTTGCTGGGAGGTGTGAATAGATGGCTAAAAAAATTCTGGCCGCGGTTGTACGGGACTTTGCGGAACCGGTTCACATTGAGGAGGTGAATATTCCGGAACCCGGAGTGGGACAAGTTCGTGTGAAAGTCGAAGCCTCAGGATTGTGCCACAAAGATATTCACGCGGCCAAAGGGGAGTGGCCGGTCAAACCGAAATTGCCCTTTATCCCGGGACATGAAGGGGTCGGGATCGTGGAGGCTGTCGGAAAAGGAGTGACGTGGATCAAGGAAGGGGATCGGGTGGCTCTCCCATGGCTGGGGTACGCATGCGGAATGTGCGAATATTGCAAATCCGGCTCGGAGACCCTGTGCGAGTCCCGGTTGAACACCGGTTACTCCATCGACGGCACCCATGCTGAATACACAATCGGCTACGCGAAACACCTCGTCAAAGTGCCTGACGGTGTGAATCCGCTGGATGCGGCGCCTTTGACCTGCGATGGGGTGAACACCTACAAAGCGGTGAAGATGTCCGGTGCCCGACCGTCGGACCTCGTGGCCATCTTCGGAATCGGCGGGCGCGGCCACTTGGCCCTGCAATACGCCAAAGTAGCCGGCACCTCGGTGGTGGCTGTCGACCTCTTCGATGAGACATTGCAACTGGCCAAGGAGCTGGGAGCGGACTATGTGGTCAACGCCCGGACTCAGGACCCTGTGGAAGAGATCAAGAAACTGGGTGGAGCCGATGCAGCCATCAGCGTGGATGTCTCGCCCCAGGCTTTTGTACATGCTTTCCATTCCCTGCGCCGCGGCGGCCGCCTCGTCCTTGTCGAACCGGCGGGCCACTATGTGCAGTTGCCCATTTTTGAAACCGTACTCAACGGTATTCAGGTAATTGGGTCCATTGCAGGAACCCGCATCGATCTTGAGGAAACTTTCCAATTGCATGCGGAGGGACGGACAAAAGTCATCTATGAGACCAGGCACCTTCATCAAGTGAAAGAGGCCTTTGAAGAAGTGGAAAAATCACAAACGAAGGGACGACTGGTCTTCAAACTGTAAACACAAAACCGGACCGGATACAAAGTTCCCAACACAGTTGGCGACAAAGTCACGCGGGTTCCGGTTTCCGTCTCCGCTCCGCATTCGGAAATCCGGATCGTTATCCTGAAAGAGGGTGGACGTTTTCCCGCGACCGTCCTTTGAGCGCAGCGATTCAGGAGCGAGAGGGAAAACGGCGCACCCGGAATCACGATTGGTGAAGCTTTGTCAGCAGTCTCAAACAAATTTGGAGCTATATTCACATCGGCAAACAGGAAGGTGTTGAGGTTCTCGACGAACACACTGTTTTACCCCATCGCCACCGTGCGACGTGAAGATACGAGAAGGAGGCTATCTTGATGAAATACCGCAACATGCCCGGCATTGATACGCCGGTCTCCGAAGTGGGTTTCGGCGTTTGGTCTGTTGCCACACCATGGTGGGGTGTCAAAGACGATACGATCGGCAAACGACTGTTGCGCATGGCATACGAAGATTACGGCATTACGTTTTTTGACACCGCGGATGTGTACGGCCAAGGCAAAGGAGAAACCCTCTTGGCGGAAGCGTTGGAAGGGCTTCGCGACAAAGTGGTGATTGCCACCAAATTCGGCTACGATATCTATGCCAAACGGGGCGACCGAAACGGCAGACATTCTGAATTGCCCCAGCGGTGGGACGCCGCCTCGATCCGTCAATCCTGCGAAGAGAGCCTGCGCCGATTGAAGACCGACGTGATCGACCTCTACCAATTGCATAACGCTCGGATGGAAGTGATCCAGAGTGATGAAGTGCTTGAGACCCTGGAACGGTTGAAAGAGGAAGGAAAAATCCGCACCTACGGTGTCGCTTTGGGGCCGGATATTGGCTGGCGGGACGAGGGATTGGCCACGCTCCGTGACGAGCGGTACGACATGGCGCAAATCATTCACAACTTGTTGGAGCAAGATCCTGCCCGAGAACTGATCCGGGAGGCCGAAAAGCTGGGCAAATCCCTGATTTCCCGTGTCCCGCACGCATCAGGTCTTCTCGACGGCACCTATGATCCGGACAAGCATTTCGACAAACGGGACCACCGATCCCACCGGCCGATCGAGTGGATGAAAGAAGGTGTGAAAGCGGTTCAGCGGTTGAGATTTCTGTACGAAGGAACGGACCGGACCATTGGTCAGGCAGCCATTCTCTTCTCTTTGGCGAGCCCCGCGATCAAATCGGTTTTGCCCAATATCACCAGTGAATCGAACTTGCGCGAATTTGCCGAGGCGCCGGAGAAAACGCCGCTGACAGAAGAGGAACTGAAGATGATCGAAACGTTGTGGGAAACTGGCATGAAAGAGCAATTGAAACAGCCGTTCTCCAACAGCAAAATCAAGCCGACACCCGTGGCGACCCGTTAATCACTGCACCAAGAATCCGGTAAACTCGGGCGGGGATCTGTCCCCGCCTGGATTCATCCCACTGTCGGCATATCAATTTTCGTTTTTTGCTGCGACGAGAGTCTGTTGAATGACATTCCTTTGAGCTGTTAAGTGACAAAACTGTAACCGCAATGTCGATATTCTGTGAACACCTCTTTTTTTGTGATATCCATCACAATTACTTCGCCCGATACCACTTACACTCATTTACACAGACAAAAAATCAGTTTGGTTATAGGAGATGGTTTTTGATTAGTTAAATGACAAAGCGATAACGAAACGCCGATATTCTGCGAATCACATTTTGTGAAATCCATCACATTCACTTCTTATGATACCGCTTACATCATTCCACAGATTCAATCTGACTACGGGAGTGTGAAACCTGTGAAGAAAACAGGGATATCAAGTCGGCTCAAACACGTTTTTTTCAGCTCCGTTCTGTTATTTCTGTTACCTGGATGCAGTGATCGATTTGTCCTGTTTGATCCTGCCGGTCCTGTAGCGCATACAGAATATCGGTTCATTGTGCTTTCAGCGATTTTGGTCTCGCTGGTAGTCATTCCCGTCCTTGGTCTCCTGATCTACATTGTGATCCGTTACCGGGATCGCCCTGGAAATCAGGCCCCTTACCAACCCAACTGGACGGACAGCAAAATTTTGGAAGTCATATGGTGGGGCATTCCCATACTGATCGTCGCTATTCTTGGCGTATTTACCGTTCGGGACACATACGCACTGACCCGGCCACCGACAAATCAGAAGCCCATCACCATACAAGTGGTTTCGTTGGATTGGAAGTGGATGTTTCTTTATCCTGATTCAAAGATCGCCACTGTCAACTACTGTGAAATTCCCACAGGAGTACCGGTGCAATTCGTGTTGACTGCAGACGCACCCATGAACTCATTCTGGGTTCCACAGTTGGGTGGACAGATGTACACCATGCCGGGAATGGAGATGTATCTTTGGTTGCAGGCAGACCGTCCGGGCGTATACGACGGTAAAGGAGCCAACTTTACCGGAAAAGGATTTGCACACATGAACTTTCAAGTGGTTGCCAAACCGAAGTCTGAATTTGAGTCGTGGGTAAAAAAGGTCAAAGCATCAGCACCTGCTTTAACGAATGAAAAATACAATCAGCTCGTCAAGCCAAGTATTGTCAACCGACAATCTTATTCCTCTTACCCAACCTCGCTATATCAAAATATCGTCGATAAAAACGGAGGAAAGTATTGGCACACAAATCATGAGCACCATTAAATCCTCTGGAAAGTGATGAGAAAGGTGGAAGTGGAGGATGTTCAATCAACTTGTTGGGTACTTGCGAGAAGCTGACCCCTTGATCCAGATGTCAGCAGTTGCGATTGTTTTCACTCTGATCGGCATCGTGGCCGCGCTGACGTACTACAGGAAATGGGGATGGCTGTGGCGCGAATGGATCACGACAGTTGATCATAAAAAGATCGGGATCATGTATCTGATTTGCGCCCTGTTGATGTTGTTTCGTGGCGGTGTGGACGCTCTGCTGATGCGGACCCAGCTCGCTTTTCCAGGCATGAATTTTTTGGACGCACAACACTACAATGAAATCTTTACCACACACGGAACCATCATGATATTGTTCGTGGCGATGCCCTTGCTTTTTGCCATGATGAATATCGTGGTACCGTTGCAAATCGGCGCGCGTGACGTAGCCTTTCCCTTCCTGAACGCCGTAAGTTTCTGGTTGTTTTTCTTTGGCGCATTGCTGTTTAACCTTTCCTTCGTACTGGGCGGCTCTCCTGATGCCGGGTGGGTCAGCTATCCGCCTTTGGCGGAGTTGTCGCACAGCCCGGGACCGGGAATCAATTATTATGTTCTTTCCCTTCAAATATCCGGGATTGGAAGCATCGCAACAGGAATCAACTTTATTGTCACGATCCTGAAAATGCGTGCCCCCGGTATGACACTCATGAGGATGCCGTTATTTACCTGGTCCGTTCTTGCATCTTGTATTGTGATTATCTTTGCCTTTCCCGCCTTTACAGTTGCACTCGCGCTGTTGGGACTGGATCGGATCGCCGGAACCCATTTCTTTACGATGCAACATGGCGGGAACCCAATGATGTACGTCAATCTCTTTTGGATTTGGGGACACCCGGAAGTTTATATTGCCATCCTTCCTGTGTACGGTATTTTCTCCGAAGTGGTCAGCACATTTAGCAGGAAAACCATTTTCGGTTACAAATCGATGGTCATTTCACTCATGCTGATCAGCGTCATCGGCTATTTTGTCTGGGTACACCATTTCTTTACGATGGGTGCCGGTCCGGGGGTAAACAGTTTCTTTTCGGTGGCTTCGATGGCGGTTGGCATCCCTACAGGGGTAAAGGTTTTCAACTGGCTGTTCACGATGTTCAGAGGCCGGATCCGACTCACATTACCGATGCTCTGGACGCTTGCCTTTATCCCCTGTTTTGCCATCGGTGGAGCGACCGGGGTCATGCTGGCGGCGGCTCCTGGAGATTATCAGTTTCACAATAGTTACGTTGTCATCGCTCACTTCCATCAGACATTGATTGGAGGGGCGGTATTTGGGTTACTTGCAGGGATGTATTACTGGTGGCCGAAAATGTTTGGATTCAAATTGAACGAAACCCTCGGCAAATGGGCGTTCTGGTTCTTCAACATTGGATTTTATGTTTGTTTCATGCCGCAATACGCGCTGGGACTCATGGGAATGACCCGACGTGTGTACACGTATCCCGCTGAAACAGGGTGGGGGACACTCAACTTTGTTTCAACCATTGGTGCGTATTTGATGGGTATCGGGTTTCTCTTTATTGTGGTTCAAGTCCTTTACAGTATTCGTTACGGGGAACGCGACACGACGGGGGACCCGTGGGATGGCCGCACATTGGAATGGTCCCTTCCATCGCCTGTCCCTCATTACAATTTTGCCCAAATCCCCACAGTCCATGGCCGGGATGCCTGGTGGGAGATGAAACAACAACGGAAAGAAGACAGCCTGTTTTCAACAAAAGAGTTGAAACCCATTCACATGCCGAACAATTCGGCTCTGCCTTTCTTCATGGGGTTGGCGTTCTTTGTCGCCGGATTCGGTTTGGTCTTTAACCAATTCATGATCGCTACAGTCGGGCTGATCGGTGTGGTGGTGTGCATGCTGTGGCGTTCGCTTGAAAAAGATACGGGCCACTGGATTTCCGTTGACGAAATCAAGCAAATGGAAGCGTCATAAGGGGGTTGTAATATGGCTGAAGTAACCGGAAGCCCGATCTCCAATCAGCAGTCATTCGAACATGGCATGGAAGAAGAAGAAAAACACATCCTCGGTTTCTGGATTTTCTTGGCGTCTGATCTTGTGCTGTTTGCTTGTCTGTTTGCCACCTATCTCGTACTGCGCACGCATACGGATGGGGGGCCAACGGAGGCGCAGCTGTTTGACATTCCGATGTTTACACTTGAAACCTTTATCTTGTTAACCAGCAGTTTTACCTGTGGACTGGCTGTGCGTGAAATGCGTAATGGCCATTTTGGACGGCTCATGGGGTGGCTGGCTGTGACCGTCTTGCTCGGTCTCGCGTTTGTCGGGATCGAGGTCAATGAATTTATCACTTATTCGTTGGAAGGGGCCACGATGCAGCGCAGTGCGTTCCTGTCCGGGTTCTTCACTCTGGTGGGCACACACGGTCTTCATGTTTCCCTGGGGATCGTCTGGATGATCTCTGTCGGGATCCAGCTGATTCGTGATCGGATCCAACCCACGACAGCCCGGAAATTATTCAACGCTGGATTGTATTGGCACTTCCTGGATGTGGTATGGGTAATGATCTTTACGGTCGTTTATCTCATGGGGGTGATGAAATGATGAACAAAGAACATTTATCAAAGAAGACTTTCCCTTGGGCGCATGTCATCGGTTATGTCGGATCCATTGTGCTGACGGTTTTGGCGCTGTGGTTCACTGTGAAAGCTCCCTTGTCCCAAGGGAGCATCATTACCATCTTATTGGCACTGGCCGTCCTTCAGATCCTGATACAATTGATCTTCTTTATGCATATCACAGAAAGCCGCGGTCCGGCTTATCATTCCATTGCGATCGCACTCGGGTTTTTGTTCACGTTTGCCGTTGTTGCCGGATCGTTATGGGTCATGTCTTTTAATTCCCAGGTTCAATGATCTCCAGTGAGGAGTGGGAAAGATGTCGGCTCCGTTGTTGGATTCTGTTCAATCACCGCCACGCACCTTTTTGATGGCGATGAAAAAATGCAAAGCATACCTTACGCTCACCAAACTGCGAATCGTGATCTTCATGATTTTTACGGCGATCTGCGCAGCAATCGTTGCCAAAGGAGAATTGCCCGATGTTTGGACAATGGCCGCAATGGCGATCGGTCTGGTTCTGTCCGCCGCAGGGGCGTCGGCGATTAACATGTGGTACGACCGTGACATCGACGAAATCATGAAGCGAACGATGGGGCGACCGCTTCCGACCGGGCAGCTACGGCCGCAATTTGCTCTGCTCTTCGGTATCGGATTGGAACTGTTGTCCGTGATTTGGCTATGGGTGTTTGTTAACGGTCTTACGTCGATATTGTCTCTTGTCGGTTTTTTGTATTACACCGTGATTTACACCATGTGGCTGAAAAGAAAAACACCGCAAAATATTGTGATAGGGGGTGGGGCTGGGGCCATTCCGCCCATGATAGGCTGGTCGGCAGTCACAGGGAATATTGGCTGGCCGGCCGTCATCATGTTCGCGATCATCTTCTTTTGGACCCCTCCCCATTTCTGGCCGCTGGCGATCGTGAAAAATGACGAATATGTACGTGCAGGCGTTCCGATGATGCCGGCCGTTCGGGGGCCCAGAAACACGAAAAGACAGTGCCTGTTTTACACTTTCGTTCTTTTGCTCACTACTTTCAGTCTGTATTTTACCGGTGCTGTAGGCGGTTTGTATTTGGCAGCAGCGATCATATCCGGCTTGGCATTTTTGTTCTTTCACATACGCATGTGGTATGAACCGGATGATCGCACCGTGTGGGCGAAACGAACATTTTTCGCTTCACTGTTTTACTTGATGGTTTTGTTTGCCTCTATGGCGATTGATTCACTGCTTTCGTTCTTCGTTTTCTCCTGAAAAGGGGGGCTGTTAAGGTATGATAAAATCTGGTGAGAAACCAACCAACCTCTTTCCATTGGCGCTCGTCACCCTTGTTGGGTTGTTTTTGGTCAATATCTTGGGCTTTATTGACACCCAAACCGGTTCAGAGCTAGGATGTGGGAGAGACTGGCCGTTTTGTAAAGGGGGGATCATTCCTGCCGAGTGGGATTTTCATACGGCTATTGAGTTTATTCATCGATTGATTGTGGTCATTGATCTCGTTCTCTTGGTCTTCCTGACTGTAGCCACATGGAAACGATACCGAACAAGAAAAGAGATCCGGGTTCTAATGGGGATCTGTTTTGCTGGCTTTGTTGGGGAAGCTGCTCTGGGAGCGATGACTGTTTTATTTGATAATCCCCCTTCAGTGCTAGCCCTTCATATGGGATTGTCACTCGTCTCATTTAGCGCTTTGTATTTGTGGACGGCCATCCTTCGACAGATCGAAACCGGAAAAGGCCAAATGCTTGTCACACGCGAGACCGACCGTGTGAAACAGCTGGGCAAATGGGCATGGGGAACGTTCATTTCCTGTTTTTTGGTCATCTATTTTGGTTCGTATGTTTCGTTCACCGGATCGGGAGTCTATTTCCAGGGATGGCCCTTTCCAACGGAGTCCTACAGTCAGGTGCATGAAGCCTTGTTCATTGATTGGACTCACCGACTCATGGCCTTTGCGTTGTTGTTGTTGATTCTGAGAATGAACCTCTTGGCTTATCGGATACGCTTGGAAAGAAAAGATTTATGGACAGGGAGCATTCACGCCCTTCTTCTGGCTGTTCTGCAAATACTCAGCGGTGCACTGCTGATTTTCACAAAGTTGCACCTAGTGGCGTTTCTACTCCATGTTTCGATCGTGACCCTGTTGGTTTGTTCTTTAAGTTTGCTGGGATTCAAAACATTGCTTTCCACAAGGGGACTGACCTTGACCCGTCAGAACGGGTAACCCTCAAGCGTTCATAACGGAAAAATCCATCTCGAAAAGGAAGTGAAAAAATGAGCCAAGCTGTAAGCACCTACGAAGGATGGTTTGTCTATCATGATTTTCGCAAGATCGATTGGAACAAATGGAAATCCATCCACCCCTCCAAAAGGGAACAAATGATGCAAGAGTTGCTTGACACCATCCGGGAATGGTCATCGGTTGAGAACAACCGTAAAGGCAGCTTTGGTCAATATGCCGTCCTTGGGCATAAAGCCGATCTGTTGTTTGTTCATCTTCGCCCCACAATCGACGAATTAAACGAAGTAAAGTTGCAGTTTGACAAACTGGATTTTGCCGATGTCACTTCAACTCCCTATTCCTTTACTTCCGTTGTTGAACTCAGTTCTTACACGATTCCTCCGGGTACCGATCCCTTTAGTGATCCTGCTTTCCGGGAACGTCTCGAACCGATCCTGCCAAAAACGCAATATGTATGTTTCTACCCCATGAATAAGCGGAGACTCGGGGACGATAACTGGTATATGCTCTCGGTTGAAGAACGCAGAAAAATGATGAAAAGCCACGGCATGATCGGCCGTTCGTATGCGGGTAGGGTTCGGCAGATCATTACAGGTGCGATCGGCTTCGATGATTGGGAATGGGGAGTTTCCTTGTTTTCAGACGACCCCTTGACTTTCAAAAAGCTGGTAACTGAAATGAGGTTTGATGAGGTAAGTGCGCGGTTTGGCGAATTTGGCCCCTTTTACGTCGGTTGCAGGCTGACGAGTGACGGGTTGAATGCTTTGCTCAGCGACAACATCAAATGATCCCATTGAAAAAGGAAGAATGAACCTCTCCTGAGTTGATGGACAAACCCTCGACTTTTTCGAAAGAAATGGCCGAGGGTTTGATATTTCAGCGATACGAGCGACAATCCCAAACGCGACCGAGTTTCGATTCCGAAAGCGCAGGAGCAGATCGTGGGCAAATTCCCTCATGAATCGTACTTTGCCCGTACCCGCTCCCGGTTCGCAGCGGCCAAGACCGGGTTCCTTGCAGTACAGGTGGTGTAAAGCCTCTTAACTCTCTTGTGTTATTTTGGTATATTGATATCGACCAAAGTTCATATCCATTCATGAAAAGGAACCTGATCGTTCATTTCGTTTTCGGAAGGAAAGGAAATTGATGATCATGGGACTCCTTCATCATGACGTGACGTTGTTGAACTTTGGCGACGCTTATCCTTGGCAACGTGAGCTGTCCGGCTTTGCCGACGAATGGATCGAGCTTACGGACATCACGGAGGCCCATCTGTTTTGCTCGCACGAAGCGTTGACAGAAATTGGTCATCGGCTGTCCGGCCGGACCAGTCGCGGGATCACGTATATCGGAAGCGGAAATTACCACTATGTCACGTATCTTTTGCTCAGCAAAATCAACCGGCCATTCAGCCTCGTCCTGTTTGACAACCACACCGATGCGAAGCTGACGGACGGCATGTCCGGGCTGTTGTCGTGCGGATCGTGGGTGGCCGAGGCGGCAGCGCGCTTTCCGCATCTGCGGCAAGTGCTGATCGTCGGGGTTTGTGCGGAGCAAAATCACTCTCCCTCTGAATCTCTCGGTAAAACCGTCCTTTGGCCGAGCGTAGGGGAACCGCAGAAACTGCTTTCCGTGATTCCGACTGAAGACGTTTATATCAGTATCGACAAGGATGTATTGGATCGTTCGTTTGCCGTAACCAACTGGGATCATGGAAACATGCATCTGCGGGAACTGCTCGCGGCACTGCAAACACTCGTCCGGCAGAAGAACGTCCTCGGTATCGACGTCTGCGGCGAACTGCCGGTACCCCCTGCTGAAGTCTGGCGTTACACCGATCAACTCCGTCTGAACGAGCAGGCCAATCTGGCCATCCTCCAATCCGTGCTGTGCGCGTAGTCCGCTGAGGCAGAAACATGCGGTGGGACAGCCGGATTTCCGCTCCGCACCCGGCCGTAAGCAGCCATCCCCAAAAAGTGAATGAACACCACGATTCGAACAGTGCCATATCAAAATTGGAGTCGCGGCGGCTACCCATTTTTCGAAAACTTTCATGGGAAGGTGACCGAAAATGAAGTACCGTCGTCTTGGAAACTCCGGATTGAAAGTAAGCGAAATCAGCCTGGGAAGCTGGCTGACATATGGCGGCTATGTCGGTAAAGAGCAGGCGATCTCCATCATCGACAAGGCCTACGAACTGGGTATCAACTTCTTCGACACGGCCAACATTTATATGAACGGCGAAGCGGAGAAGATCGTCGGTGAGGCCTTACGGAAGTATCCCCGCGAATCGTACGTGCTGGCGACAAAAGTTTGGGGACCGATGGGCGAACGTCCCAACGACCGGGGATTGTCCCGCAAGCACATCATGGAACAGTGCGAAGCCAGCTTGAAACGGCTGGGTCTAGATTACATCGACGTATACTACTGCCACGCCTTCGACTACGACACGCCCATGGAAGAAACCCTGCGGGCGATGGACGATCTCGTCCGGCAGGGCAAAGTGTTGTACATTGGTATCAGCAACTGGACAGCGGCGCAAATCGCCGAAGCAGTTTCCATCGTGGATCAATATCTGCTGCACCGGATTGTGGTGAATCAGCCGCTGTACAACATGTTTGCGAGGGAGATCGAGGAGGAAATCATTCCGCTGTGTGAGCGGAACGGCATCGGACAAGTCGTCTACTCGCCACTTGCCCAGGGCGTGCTTGCCGGCAAATACAAAGCGGTGACAGATGCGCCTGCGGGCAGTCGGGCAACCGACAAACACGGCACGGAGACGGTAAAATCGTGGCTGAAAGAGGAAAACTTGCGCAAGGTGGAACGTCTGCGTCCGATCGCCAAAGAACTCGGACTATCCTTGGCTCAGCTGGCGCTGGCCTGGACGCTGCGCCAACCGAACGTCTCCAGTGCGATCATCGGGGCGAGCAGGCCCGAACAGGTGGAAGACAATATCAAAGCCTCGGGAGTGGTGATTCCGGACGAGGCACTGGCGAAGATCGACGAGATTTTGCAGGCATCCTGATGTCAAAATGCAAAGCATCCGGCAGTTCAGACCGAGATTCATATACAAATGCAACAAGCCGGTTCCCCCTATGGAGAGGGAGCCGGTTTTTTCGTTGTTGGGTCTTGGATGTTATGGCTAAATGATTTCGGACTTTTTCGAATCAAGGATGGAGTCCGCATGTATCTTTCACGGAGTACCAGCTGTGCCGTGTGTTGACCTGCCCTGGCCGACTTGTTTTTTTCCACGAATTAGTATATAATAAGTTTGTCGTTGTTATCAGCCGCTTGGTATGAGTGCTAACAACCTACGCAGTCGGTGATTTCGGCAGAAGACTTTGGCAGCGCTGCAAACGGTCTTGCTGTCCGGGATGGCCACTCTCTTTCATTTACCTTTCTTCTCTCTTTGGTGATAGATTCCACATCTAGCCAAATGGGGGGATGTAAATGAAAGCACTGTTGTTAGCTGGCGGGTTGGGAACACGTTTGAGACCTCTGACTGAACACCTCCCCAAGCCCATGGCTCCGGTCGTCAATCGGCCATGGCTTGAACACCTCATCCTACACCTCAAATCTCAAGGCATTTCTGAGTTCGTCATTGCTGTCAAACACAACGCGGATGTCATTCGGAGATACTTCGAAGACGGGAGCAAATTCGGCGTTCGCATTGAGTACAGCCAGGAGCCTGAGCTGCTCGGTACAGCTGGGGCCATCAAGCATGCGGAACAGTTGTTGACGGATCGGTTCATCGTCGTGAACGCCGACATCATCAATCATGTCGAGCTTGTGCCGTTGCTGGAATTCCATCAGACGAACGGTGCGCTGGTCACGATTGGGTTGACGGAAGTGGATGACCCCTCTCACTACGGTGTAGTCCTGCAAACCATGTCGGGCCGGATTGTCCGCTTTGTGGAGAAACCGCCCCGTCACGCCGCGCCTTCCAATCGTATCAATGCGGGCATTTACGTGATGGAGAAAGAGGCGTTGAAATGGATTCCGGCCGGGCGCGAGGTGTCGATCGAGCGTGAGACATTCCCGACGCTGATTCGCAAAGGGTTCCCCGTTTACGGCTGGCTCGTGCGTGGCTACTGGCTGGATATGGGGACGCTCGACCGTTATCTTGCGTTGCACCGGGATGTTCTCGACGGCAAGTGCGCTCTTCAGCTTTCTTACCCTGAGCAAAAAGAAGGCATATGGACAGGTGCGGACGTCGACATATCCGACGATGTGACGCTGGTACCACCCGTGGTCATCGGAAACGGCGTGAAGATTGGTCACGGTTGCGTGGTCGGTCCCTATGCGGTGCTGGGTGACAAAGTGACAGTTGAATCCGGTAGCGCTTGCTCACACTCCGTCGCCTTGCCGGGTGCTCGCCTCGAGAGCAACCGTACAATCCGTAACGCCATCTTCGGCCAGGACTTTTTTGTTGAAGTACAACCTCCAGTTTATGCAGTCAACAAGAAGGTGGTTCAAAGATGAGTCATGTTGCGTATGTCAGCACGTATGTACCGAAGCGGTGCGGCCTCGCCACCTACACCGACCATCTCCGGCAGTACGTCCGGAACGCGGAGAAAGGGTGCGAGTCCGATACCGTGATCTCGATCGTCAACCAAAGCGACGACTTGCAGGCGTACGACCCGTCGCTGTGGTTTCTCCGTCGCGATGTCCGCGAGGATTACCGCAAGTTGGCCCAACGCGTAAACGACAGCCCGGTCACCGTGATTTCGCTGCAGCACGAGTTCGGGATATTCGGCGGCGACGCCGGCGAATACGTGTTGGATTTCGTGCGCGAATTGCGCAAGCCGTTAGTCACCACATTCCACACGGTACTTGAGTCTCCCCAAGAGCCCCATCGCAGTGTGCAAGAGGAAATTGCGCGACACAGCGACCGCATTGTGGTAATGAATCGGCGGGCCATCGACCTGTTGGTCAATCAGTATCAATTGCCGAAGAGCAAATTGATGTACATCCCGCACGGCACCCCGGTGTCATCGCCGGACCGGCGCGAACCGATGCGCAAGCAACTTGGCTGGACTGACAAGCGAGTCGTGATGACATTTGGGCTGCTCAGCCGAAACAAGGGCATTGAACTGATCCTCAAAGCCTTGCCAGAAGTGGTTCGCCGGATTCCGAACGTCCTGTACGCCATCGTTGGCCAAACCCACCCTGAGGTGAAAAAACACGAAGGAGAAGCGTACCGGGAACAGCTGAACGAGATGATCCGGGAGCTCAATTTGGAGCAACACGTCGTGATGATCGACCGCTACCTCTCCGAGGACGAGTTGGTCGACCACATTATGGCTTGCGATCTGTACGTCACACCGTATCCCGGCATGCAACAGATCACGAGCGGAACGCTGGCCTACGCGGTGGGACTGGGTCGGCCTGTCTTGAGCACGCCGTACGTGTACGCACAAGACTTACTCGGTGAATTTGAGGATCTGCTCATCCCATACGGCGACGTGGATGCTTGGGCGCAGGCCATCGGCCGTCTCTTGTCCGATTCCGCCACTTTGCAGCAATGGGAGCGGCGAATCCAGCAGATTGGGCGCGAGATGTCTTGGCCGCGAGTCGGCGAGTCGCACGCCCGGTTGTTCGGTGAGCTGTCGCAGACACACCGGAAGTTTGAATCTGAAGGCAACGTCGTTGGGTCCGTTTCCCGTTAAACTGACCCACCTGCGCCGGCTCACCGACGACACGGGAATGATCGAACACTGCATCGGGAAAATCCCACGTCGAAAGGAAGGCTATTCCACGGACGACAACGCCCGGGCGCTTTGGGCATGCGTCGAATGGGGCCGATACGCCCATCGCACCTGGAACAACGAAGCAGGTGAACAATTGTCCGACCTGGCCGACACGTACCTGGCGTTCTTGGCTTGGGTACAAAAAGATGACGGTCACTTCCACAACAATGTCGCGTATGACCGCCAATGGGAACCTGAGCAGCCGTCGGACGACTGCCTGGGACGCGTCCTGTGGGCCACTGCGACTGCTGCGGTGTGGGATCTCAACCGGGATCGAGCCCGCGTAGCCCAGCGTTTGTGCCGAAACGGGTTTCGTGCGATCGGCAGCATCCAGTTTCCGCGCGGCATGGCGCACGTACTGTCAGCGGCGAGTCTGCTTGTGCGTGAAGCGGAAGCGAATCCTGAATTGGAACAACCGTTCCGAGATTGGGTGCTGCATGAGCTGCCGACTGTCGCTCAGCAGCTCGGCGAACGACTGCTCCATCAATACCGCAGCCATGCCAAACCGGGATGGCGGTGGTTTGAGGACACCATGACCTACAGCAACGGCGTCTTCCCCTGGGCGTTGTTCCACTGGCATGAGACGTTCCCGTCCAGTGAGGCGAAACAGACGGCCAAGGACAGCCTTGATTTCCTGATCGAAAAAATGACGGGATCACACGGCGTGATCCGGCCGATCGGCAACCGCGGATGGTGCACGCCGCAAAGCACCAGCCAATGGGATCAACAACCGGTGGAAGTGATGAAGTTGGCGATGGCCTGCCAACAAGCGTACAAGGTCACCGGTGAAAAGGGTTACCTGACGGTGCTGGACAAGTGCCGGGCATGGTTCCACGGTAAAAACGACCTCGGTGTACCGATGGCCGATGCGTCGGACGGTTCCAGTTGCGACGGACTGACCGAGAACGGCCCCAATCGCAATCGAGGCGCCGAATCCACATTGGCCTACTTGATCACGGAAGCGATTTTCCATCAAACCATGGAGGGGGATGACGATGAGTGTGCTGACGAATAAGGACAACGCGATCGTTTCGCATGTGTTTCGGGAGTATGACATCCGGGGAATCGTCGGCGAAGAAATCCACGAGTCATTCGCCTACTGGTTGGGTCGGGCGTTTGCGCGCCGGGTGCGCGCGGAAGGCCAACGAACGGTGGTCGTTGGACGCGACAACCGGCAAAGTTCGCCCGCGCTTGCCCGTGCGGTCGCCGCGGGGCTGGGTGACGAACAGTGTGAAGTATTGGACATCGGGGAAGTCACCTCGCCGATCTTCTATTTCAGCCTCGAACACCTCAATGTCCCGTCCGGCATCATGGTCACGGCGAGCCACAACCCTCCCAACGAGAACGGATTCAAAGTGGCGCAGAACAAGACGACCCTGTTCGGCGAATCGGTCAAAAGCCTGTACAAGGAAATGGTGGCTGTAGCCGAAGAAACCGGCGCCAAACCGGTCATTCGGCAGGACGTTCCGACGAAAGCGGTTGACATTCGCACGCCGTACCTCGACATGTTGCAACAAAAGATCCAATTGGGCGACCGCAAGTTGAAAGTGGTCGTGGACTGCGGCAACGGTACCGCGTCTTCGTTCGCACCGGAGGCACTGAGGCTTTGGGGATGTGAAGTTGTGCCCCTGTACTGCACGTCGGACCCGACGTTCCCAAACCACCATCCAGACCCCGTTGATCCGAAGAACCTCACAGACCTCATCCGGATGGTGAAGGAGACGGGGGCGGACCTCGGGATCGCATTTGACGGCGATGGCGACCGCCTCGGTGTGGTGGACGAAACCGGTCGCATCCGCTGGGGAGACCAGTTGATGATTCTTTACTGGCGTGAAATCCTGCCCAAATACCCGGGATGTGATGCGTTCGTCGAAGTCAAATGTTCGCAGGCGCTGGTCGAAGAAATCAAACGGCTCGGCGGCAAGCCCCAATTCCACCGCACGGGTCACTCGCACATCAAGGCGACGCTGCGCAGGACCAACGCGCCGTTTGCAGGGGAAATGTCGGGCCACCTGTTCTTCAACGATGAGTTCTACGGATTTGACGATGCGCTGTATGCCGCGGGGCGGCTTTTGCGGATTCTGTCCCGGGACACGAAGCCACTCTCCGCTATGTTTGCAGACGTACCGCAGTACCATGCGACACCGGAGACGCGCGTAACCTGTGAGGAATCGCAAAAGTCGTTGGTCATCGAGCGGGTGAAAGAGCACTTCGCAAAGCAGTACCCGATTGTGGACGTGGACGGAGCGCGCATCCAGTTCCCGTCCGGGTGGGCGTTGGTGCGCAGTTCGAACACGCAACCCATTCTCGTGTTGCGGGCTGAAGCGGACAGCGCCGAGAGCCTGGAGAAGATTAAGCGCGAAGTAGAAGAAGTCGTGCGGGCCAGCGGCATCACCTCCACCATCCCGTGGTGATGCCGCGGCATTTGCAGTGGACAACCTTGGATCGGGCGAGATGGTAGGTGAATCCGATGAACAAATGGGAACCTGTCAAATTCACCCCCATCGCCGTGCCGCGGATCTGGGGTGGACACACGCTGAAATCTTGGTTCGGCACCGACACCGACCAACCGATTGGCGAATACTGGGTGGTTTCCAGCCATCCGCATGGCACGAGCGTCGTTGAACAGGGGGCGTTCCAAGGGAAGACGTTGAACGACTTGGTGCGGGAATACCCGGAAGCATACCTCGGCGACAGCCCGCAACCGCGGTTCCCGCTCCTGATTAAATTTATCGAGGCAGCGCAAGATCTTTCCGTCCAGGTACACCCGGACGACGAGTACGCGCGCAGGACGGAGTCGGATTTCGGAAAGACAGAAGCATGGTACGTGCTGGATTGCCCGGACGATGGGCGCGTCATCTACGGTCATCGATTCAAGTCGCGCCGGGACTATATGCAGGCTGTCGAGGAGAAGCGCGTAAAACCATATCTTGAGTACGTGCCGATCGCGCCGGGGCGGCTGGTGTTCGTTCCGTCGCGGACGCTGCACGCGCTGTTGGCCGGTACGGTGGTGCTCGAGATCCAGCAAACCTCCGACGTGACGTACCGGGTCTACGATTGGGATCGCGTGGACGAACATGGACGGAGTCGTGAGTTGCACGTAGAGAAAGCAGCCGACGTCCTGCAGTACGGTCCTCAGCCTGACCCCTTCCCGGCGGTGCAGGAAATTCCCGCGGCAGCCGGCCTGCGAGGGTCCCGTTTGGCCGCTTGTCCGTATTTCACCATTGACAGGTGGAACTTGTTGTCCGGCCGGCACTCCTTTATGCACGGGCGAAAGGGCAATCCGGACATCGTGATTGTGACGGACGGCCAAGGTACCTTGCTATGGCCCGGCGGCGACATGCCACTGCGCCGCGGTGACGCCGTGATCGTCCCCGCCACGTTGTCCGGTTACGAAGTGTCCTGTGCGGGCGGGATGGAGTTGATTCGCGTGTTCTACTAATCGTGACCCTTGTAAACATAACAATTGGGTGCAATGCTGTTACGAGAGATCGTATAAAAAGCGAGCGGGAAAACTCAGCCTTGGAATGAAAGCGAGTGTCGGACGCGGGAGGGCTTTGTCCCTCTCGCGAGTCCGACATTTTTTGTTTCTTGTTCCCATTAAGTGGGCCGGTAGCAAGTGATGGAAGTGGACCCTTGCAACACGTCGCAAGTTTGCTCGCGGTCAGACCGTAAAGAAAACATTGAAAGAACGTATCCATTGTTCATGCGGTTATGTGGCAGACAGAGATGTCAATGTCGCAAGAAATATCCTGTATCAAGGGATGGGATACGTTCCTGACCTGAGAGACGGACGATGAGAATCAACCTATTCCGGATTGGCCGAAGCCATCGTGGATGGATGTGGGGTGCCACGCCGGATGTAGCGAGAAGCCCACGGCGACCTAAAGGGAGTGTCTCCGGTGCTTCAACCGTGTGGGACAAAAATCGGACGCCATCGTTGAAGCAGATCGGTGGGCAAACGTAGTGATGTCTCATGACGACCGAAAATATCCGGGCCATTGGCGCACAGGGTATCGGGTTTTTTGTGACTGCAGCTGTCAGAGTAAGGTGTGCCTATGTGGCATCATCGATTGCTCACGGTGCACTGCTGTTGCTGACGAGGAGGATCGGTGGTTTTTCGCTTGGAAGAACCTTCTGCCAAACTAAAAATCCGCTAAATCCACCGAAGGGACCTCCAAAACCCCCGAAGGGAAATCCGCCCAATCCACCGAAGGGACCTTTTAAACCCCTGCCAATTTGATCAGTATATGCTGGATCTTGATGTTGAAGATACTCGTTTTCCATGGATGATGTACCCCCTTTTTTGGTTTTGCAGCCTTATAATACTCAGGTGACGAAGATAGGTGCCTAATTTCGAGGATCGACATCACCAATCTCAATAACATCATCGGCGGGCCAGGGTCGGATGCCGATCACGACATATAACGGTGAACGGTGCAATCACTGCTCATTGTTGATCGGTAAGCTCATGTCGTGTATTCATACTTCGATCTAACTTAGACATCAGTTGTTCTAAAACTAGTAGACCCCTGCCGTGGATGGCAGGGGTCCTTATATATTTAAGCAATTTTCCTCTTAGTGCATAACTTGTCCGCCTGTCACATTGATCGACTGTCCCGTCATATAAGACGCCTTGTCTGAGGCATAAAAGATAACTGCATTCGCGACATCGTCATATGTGCAGCCTCTTTTTAGCGGCACTTTGTCAATATACACCTGACGCACTTCTTCTGGTTTAATTCCCAATTTTTTCGCATATTGCGGTGTTAGACTCTGAAACATCGGGGAGTCTAAGAGATTTCCGGGCATAATGGCATTTACACGGATATTGTGTTCAGCCAAATCGAGCGCCAAACTCTGTGTCAATCCAACTCCGCCAAATTTGGATGCAGAGTATGCCGTGTTATACTTGCTGCCCACTTTTCCGGATTTGGAGTTGATTTGTATAATGTTACCGTATCCTTGCTTGATCATGACACGGGCGACTTCCCGTGCGCAAAGAAAATACCCGGTTAGGTTGACATCGATGGTTTTTTGCCAATCTTCCAGACTATATTCAGTCACTTTAGCCGCTTTTGCTACCCCTGCATTATAGACGAGGAGATCGATTTTGGCAAACTTCTTGACTGTCTGGTCGACCATATGTTTTACTTGCTCTTCCTTTGTAAGATCCGTTGCAATTGCGATGGATTGAACGGGAAAACACTCTTGAATCCTTTTGGCAACTTTTAGGGCATTTTCAGCATTGATATCAGCAACAACGACATGGTATCCTTCTTCAGCCAATCGATAACTTAATGCCTCTCCGAGGCTTTGTCCTCCACCCGCAACAATAGCAACCCGGTTTTTGCGCTCTCCACCCATGAAAAACCCTCCTTTTTCTATTTATCTTCTGATTACTTCAATGATTGTCCCAATTTTTACTTCTGCTATTTCACGATCCTCAAGAACAAGGTTTCCCGGCAAATCGGCTTCTTCGCTGCCAGTAAACTTTAGCGTAATATGCCCCAAGGAAGCGAGGTTTTGGTTAACCGCGTCGCCAACCGCAGTCACCAAATATTCGACGTCATCCAACTTTAACACGTCTCCGGCTTGAATCGATTCACTGAGTTCATTCACTTGATGGAGAAAACAATATTCCGCTAAGTCTTCCGGGGCGTTATCCTTAAAAAGAATCATCATCTTTTCATCCAAAAATTGCTCAGCCATCGGGCCAATTCCTGTGATCACGGTGTAATAGATCGTTCTCATGGTGATTACTCCTTTTTTATTGATAGAGCATGAGACTGGCTAGCCAAGCGATAAATACCGTTGGAGCTCCAGTTAGGAACCGTGAATACAGAACGGATGGCACGCCCACCTCTACGGTTTCTTTTTCAGCCTCAGCCAGCCCTAACCCAACCGGAATAAAGTCAGCAGCTGCTTGAGAGTTAATCGCAAATAACGCTGGCAATGCCAGATGAGGAGGAATATTTCCCCGTGCGATCTCCACTCCGATTAGAGTACCAACAACTTGTGCGATAACTGCCCCTGGACCCAGGAACGGAGACAATAGTGGAAAGGAGCATACCAAAGAAATGAGAATCAGCCCCGGCAGTGACCCTGCATAGGGAGACAGATATTTAGCAAAAAGGTTTCCGATTCCGGACTCCAAAATAATCCCAATCAAGAGAGACACAAAGGCCATAAAGGGCAAAATGGTACGAATCACAGTGTCGATGGCATCCCGACCTGCCTGGTAAAACACGCTAACCATATTGCCCATTCCCATGCCGATCTTCACCATAAAACCTTTGGGTTCTGTCTGTTCACTAATTTTTTTGTCTGTGCTATATTGATATTTGGTTATCTTTACATCTTCTTTTCTATTCACATCCGAAACGTTGGTTTTGGCTTCCTGACTTTCGGATGTTTTTTCTTGTTCTGCATAAGGCTTGATTTGTTCCGGTGTTACACCGGAGACATAGATGTCTTCTGTGATAAACTTAGCGAGCGGACCACTTTTGCCCGATGCCATGATGTTAATGGTCTTTATTCTTTTTTGAGGGTATATTCCGCAACGAAGGGTTCCACCACAATTGATAATGACGCAGGCAAGCTCATCATCGGGAACTTTTGTTTTAAAACCATCTACTAATTCGCACCCAGTGAGCAATGCAATTTTTTCGGCGATTTCCGGTTTTTCACCTCCGGTAATATAAGCTACTTTATTTTGCTTTTCGTTGGGAGTGATCACAAGAGGGCCACCAAATCCACCTGGGCCCGCCTCAACCACGATGGGTCGGTACTTTTGGCTCATGTTTGTTACCTCCAATCTCAAAGCTTGACTGTATCCTTCAATTGGATATTTTGTTGTCTAGAGACATACGCAGTGGTAAGGTCCGTCACCCATCCACGAAGAAAGTTGGTCAACACACCTACCAAAAAGTACATCAGAGCCAAGTTGGTTACCGGTAAACCGCGTTTGGTAATTCCGGCTGCAATTCCTAAAAAGACGAACAGTTCACCTGGGTTCACATGGGGGAATAAGCCATTCATCGTATGGCAGGAAAACGAAGCTGCTACATAATAGCTGGGTTTATATTTTTCAGGTAAGAATCGCCCCAGTGAGAGTGTCATCGGATTGGCCAATACAAAGGTACCGATGACAGGCAGGATCAAATAACGGGTAAAGACGTTTTTTCCACATTTTTGTGCAAGCCTTTCAACTCGTTTCTCTCCGATTAATCGGACCAGTGCATTCATCGCAACAAGCAACATGATCAAAAGAGGAACAATACCCGTTACTAAGTCGACGAAAACCTTCCCCCCATGCTCAAACAAGGACATAAAGCGGTCTGCGTATTTAGCAATTACGTCCATCCCTCTCACTCCTCTTTTATACTTGACTATTTCGCAATAAGGGATCAAATCTAGGTATTCAGTAGAGCTTCACCTCCTTTGTAGACGGTTTTGAAGTTATTTATGGCATTTTGAATAGCCTTGGCAGTCAATTGATCATACTCTCGCAAGTCGCTGTCCGTTAAGCGAAGCAGGTTTTTCCCTTCAAGCTTCTTCATACTCCTCAGCCGGGAGAAAACCGTTACTCCTTGTATCTTTTCGGCTTTGATGATTGAATGGTTTTTGTCGATCGCAATGAGGACCACTGTTCCCGCTCGAAATCTGCCAGTGTTTCGTCCTACTACCACTTGACCCAGTTTACACATGGCACGGAATCGTTGGTTAAAATGTTTAATTTGCAGATAACCAAGTACACTTTGAACAGCCCAAGATAGTCCAATCATAAGCAGGATCGACCCAGCCATCACTTCACCACCTTTCTTGGTAAGCGATTACAATTATCTCAATGAATTATTGCTCTTTTAAAATCGCTTCAGCCGTCTCCTCAGTTGTGATCAGAACATTAATAAATTTTCCGCGCATGGCTCCGATAATGGAAGGAACTTTTTCTACGGACTCGGCAATTCCAATCGAGTACTTCAGCTTTTTAAGTCGATCCAGTTCAATAGCAATCGTTCGTTCGGATATTTCGGAGTAGATGATATTACCATTTTGATCAAAATAGCGGGAACAAATATCGCCGATTGCCCCTAATTGATTGAGTTCCTCAATCTCTTTATCACCGAAGAAGCCTGTCCAAATTAAATTGGATGAACTAATTGGTGCACCGATTCCAACCACTGCAATCGTCAGATGTTTCCAAAGTTCAATGATCTTTTTGAAGTAGTGAGCGTTGATAATTTCTTCTTTTGTCTCAACCTTTTCGACAATGGCTGCTGCGTCAATAAAGTAGGAAGTTCCGCCGAAAGCGTTTGCAATGGTGTATACGATTCTATTTACATGATATTTACTGTCGACAATTCCCGGCCCGCCAACCAGAGGTACGAAGTGAGCATCTCTTTTTGGACATTCACCCAATTGATCAATCATTGCTGCCAAAGTAGTTCCCCAGGCAAATCCAACCACATCACCGTCTTTAACAATCCGTTTCAAAAAATGAGCACCAGCCCAGCCGATTGCTTTTTTCCTCTCTTCCCTGGATTGAACACGACGGGATGGAACAATGATAATTTCTTTCATTCCGTACTTTTTTTCCAAACAATCTTCCAAATCAAAAATCCGATCAAATTCACTATTTATGCTGATGGTGACGATTCCCATATCACGGGCCTTTTTTAACATCCGACCTATTGTTGTTCGATAGATGCCAGTTTTAGAGGCGATTTCACTTTGTGTCATTTCATCCTCATAATACATTCGGGCAACTTTAACTAAGAGACGTTTTTCCTCCCACTTATCCACAGTTCCTTATCATCCTTATCCTTTGAAAATCAGACATTACAAATTTCGCCATATTGGTAAACCTTACATGTTCGCGTTGTTCCAATCTGTCATAAACTGCTCCAATCCAATGTCAGTCATAGGATTTCTCACCATCGATAGCAATACCTGATACGGCATCGTTACGGCATGAACGCCAGTGCGCAAGGCGTCAATCACCTGTTGCGGTCCACGGATGCTTGCTGCAATCACTTTTGTCTTCACCTGCAGGCTCTGAAACACATCGACGATCTCCTTAATCAGGCTCATTCCATCCCAACCGGTGTCATCCACTCTTCCGACGTAGGGACTTACATAAGAAACGCCGGCCTTCGCCGCCAAAACAGCTTGCGGAACGGAATAGACAAGGGTCATGTTGGTTTCAACTCCCTTGCGCGACAGTATACTGGCTGCTTTAAGCCCTTCCATTCCCATGGGGAGCTTGATCACGATGTTCTTAGCCCAGCTGTTTATCTCCAACGCCTCATTTACCATCGACTCTGCTTCCGTACTGGTAACTTGACACCAGATCTTCCCGTCAACCAGTTTCGCGATGTTCCTGATCAGCGTTTGAAAATCCCGTTTTTCCTTGGCGATTAACGTAGGGTTTGTCGTTACCCCCTGCAAAATTCCCAATGGCATCACTTGTGCAATCTGCTCGATATTAGCCGAATCAATATAAAGCTCCACGTTCCTCACCTTTTTTCTGCGTTTTTGAAAAAAGCGATGATATTTTTAGTAGATTACTCCATCATCTGCTTGATTGCCTCGGCGGTGGCTGACACGTTATACGGAGTGATAATCACAATTTATCCAGACTTCGCAACGGGAACTGTTCCGGTGGTCGCAACTGGAAAACGTTCTGTCAACGCTTTACTGGCCAACTCCTCGTACAGCGCTTCTTCGTCGAATATTTTGCCCCGCCCTGCGAGAGTACGGTTTTATAAATCGGCAAACAGATGTTCGGCGTACGCGTCATACGGGTACAGGTCGTACGCGAGGGTGCGCATGCAAAATCCTTTCTTCCGCTTGGCTACCGCCTTTCTGATAGCACCCAAGCCGAGAATCCCAACATCTTGCCCCAAATTTCCCCTCCGACCGATTTGCTCCACCCGCTAAGCAGGACGGAAATGACTTTTCGGGATTTCCAACGCTAGCGCAAGCAGCTGCACATTTGTGCAATAGCATGTCATTTGTGCCTGTTTGTAATATTAGTATATTTTATTCGTTATCGGCATGTCAACCATTCTGATTCTTTCAAACAACTAGTATTAATATATTTGATGATAGATTCTGATCAGGGAAATACTCTTTAATGCCATCAGAGTAAGTTAAAGTGGAGATTTGTACCTTTCGGCCTAAAAGGCAACTATAAATGAACGCTATAACTGTAAAAGAAAAAAGTCCTCAAACAGTGAGGACTTTATCCGCGACTTCCTCGAGACGATGGATCAGGGGGCATCCAGAGCATCTGCCATCTTACTTGCACTACTCATTGCGTTCGTCTCGAGATACTTAAGCATTGGAGACTCCCAGACGTTCTGCCAGTTCAGTTTGTGCAATTCCTTTGACTTCTCAGTTTTGAACGTGATCCAATCGACATGCAGGTCCCAAGAGGGGCGAAACCTACGAAACCTGGACCCGAACGGAGCGGGCAAAACCCTCCATCACCTTGTCGATCCGAATCTTCCGATGGGAGTTGAAAAACACAAGTTGTAGTATTGGCTAAAAAAACCTCATACAAGGTATGGTGTTTGAATAGATCCTCCGCGATTCATTTTTCGTCCGTTTTTGATAGAGGAAGAGATTGGACATGGAAAAACCGGTAAGATACAATGGACCTGCTTTTGGACAACGACATACCGGGGGAAAAGGTGGAGTGGTTCACCCACTCCCGAAGAGGGAAGCCGGTGAAAATCCGGCGCGGTCCCGCCACTGTGAATGGGGAGCCGGGCCGTATGTCACTGTCGAAAGACGGGAAGACACGGCCGCCAGGGGGCTGGAGGATCTCTGGTATTCTCAGGTTGATGGAAAGATGGGTTTTCCAGCGACTTTAGCCAGGCGAAGTAGGAGCGAGTGGGAAAGAGATCCACCAGAATCAACCTGTTTACCACACTTGCAGCCCCCATGCGATGATCCATGAGCCAGGAGACCTGCCTTTTCCGACAACACCGTTGACCTACGAGGATAGGGAGGTGTTTGATGTGCCGCGTGTCGCGATCGGTACGATCGGCCTGTGCGGGTCGTGCCGTTTTTGTGTTCACGGTTGGACAGGTGCTTCATCAAACACTTCCCTTGACAGGGAAGTTTTTATATTTGTCCGCATCTGAAATGGAAAGGGTGCTGGTAGATGGAACTAGTAGAGATGAAAAAAGAAACGGAATGGGAGTCGCTCGTTCGCTCGGTGTGCGCAGAGACAGGAGATCTCGATGCCCAATCGCTGATTGTCGCCGCCAAAGCGCAGCTAAGGGAAGGGATGACGGATCGGGAGATTCTGCGGACATTGGCGCAGACGGCGGTGGAACAAACCAGCATCGAACAACCGGGTTGGCAGTTTGTTGCGGCCCGTTTGCTGGCGGAGGAATTGTATCGTGCGGCGGCCCACAACCGGGGATATGACCGTGTGCAGGGCGAGTACGGCGATTTTTATGATTTACTGCAAAAGCTGACGGCAAAAGGGTTGTACGGTTCCTATCTGCTGGAACATTACACCGAGGCGGAAATCCGCGAACTGGAAGCCTCCATCTGTCCGGAGCGGGACCGGTTGTTTCATTACATCGGATTGAAGATACTGGCGGACCGGTATCTCGTGCGGGATTACGACGGTGCGGTGATGGAGTTGCCGCAAGAGCGGTTTATGGTCATCGCCATGCATCTGGCAATGAAGGAACGGGATCGGTTGACGTGGGCCAAACAGATGTACGACGTGTTGTCCCGGTTGGAGGTGACGGTGGCGACACCGACGATGAGCAATGCCGGGCGGCCATTGCACCAGCTTTCTTCCTGTTTCATCGATACCGTGGACGATTCGCTGTGGTCCATTTACAATACCAACACCGCTACCGCCCAGGTGTCCAAACACGGTGGTGGTGTGGGCATCTATCTGGGAAAAGTGCGGGCCAAGGGGTCCAAAATTCGCGGACACAAAGGCGCTTCCGGCGGTGTCATCCCTTGGGTGCGCAATTTCAACAACACGGCCGTGGCGGTGGATCAACTGGGGGTGCGCAAAGGGGCGTTTGCCATCTATCTGGATGTGTGGCATGCGGACATCCTTGACTTTTTGAACCTGAAGACCAATAACGGTGATGACCGGTTAAAAGCGCACGACATCTTTCCCGGCGTATGCATCCCCGACCTGTTTATGCGCCGGGTGAAGGAACGGGGGATGTGGTACCTGTTCGACCCGCACGAAGTACGTGAAGTGATGGGGTTCAGCCTGGAAGACGCTTGGGGAGAGGAGTTTGAACGGCGGTATGAGGCGTGTGTCAATCACCCGGAACTGAGTCGTAAGGAAATCCCGGCGATTGAAGTGATGAAGCGCATCATGGTGAGCGCCTATGAGACCGGGACGCCGTTCCTGTTCTTCCGCGATACGGTCAATCGGCTCAATCCCAACAAACACAAGGGAATGATCTATTCTTCCAACTTGTGCACGGAAATTTGCCAAAACATGTCCCCAACCGAGCTGATCAGTGAGGAGTTGGAGGATGGCGTCATCGTCACCAAGCAAAAACCGGGGGACTTCGTCGTCTGCAACCTGTCGTCCATCAATTTGGGACGGATCACATCCCTGGAGGATTTGGCACGCATCATCCCGATCCAGATGCGCATGTTGGACAATGTGATCGACCTCAACCTGTATCCGGTCAAACAGGCGGAAGTAACCAACCGCAAGTACCGGGCCGTCGGATTGGGTACGAGCGGATACCATCAATACCTGGCACAGAAAGGAATCGATTGGGAGTCGGAAGAACATTTGGCCGAAGCGGACCGGTTGTTTGAGGAGATTGCCTATCAGACGATTCGGGCCTCCATGGAGCTGGCCAAGGAAAAAGGAGCGTATCCGGCATTTGAAGGAAGCGAGTGGCAAACCGGCGCGTTCTTCGATCAGCGCGGCTACACCGGAGAACGTTGGCAAACACTGCGGGAGGAAGTGAGACGATACGGGGTGCGCAATGCTTGGATGATCGCCATCGCACCGACGGGTTCCACCTCGCTCATTGCCGGTTCGACCGCCGGGATCGATCCGGTCTATGCCAAGTTTTTTGTCGAGGAAAAACGGGGAGCGCTCATTCCGCAGACAGCACCCAACCTCTCAAAGCAAACTTTCTGGTATTACAAGGAGGCACACCGGATCGACCAGATGTGGAGCATTCGCGCCGCCGGCATTCGCCAACGCCATATCGACCAGTCGCAGTCGTTCAATCTGTTTATTACGCCGGACACCAACGCCAAGGCATTTTTGTCCATGTACCTGGCCGCATGGGAAAACGGGCTGAAAACCGTCTACTACGTGCGCAATCAATCGTTGGAAGTGGAAGAGTGCGTCAGCTGTTCGTCCTAATCTCATGTTCCAACGCTGAGATCTGCGCGGTGGAACGATTTTTCCGGATGAGAGACTGAGGTGTGCCTGGCAGTCCATAGGGGAGCAATGTTTTTCTCGGGCGAGCGACTGACCAAGTCCTGATGGAGCGAAGCCACGGGAAGCGCAGGATTGAATCGCGGGCAATTTCCATAAAGAGAAGCGTTCTTTGCCCGAGTCCTGTGCTGAAAGGGTCGGATCATCATCTGCTTAACAACTGTATTCACCAGTCACACCTTCATCCGGCTCTGATGATGATCGATCGAGAGGAGAAAAGAGACATGGAAAAACTGCAACGAAAAAAGATTTTCAACGAACACGGCCAACGCGGCACCCAGCGGATGATCAACGGCAATACCACCAACCTGCGGGAGTGGAACCGGATCAAGTATGATTGGGCGTACAAAATGTATCGCACGATGCTGAACAACTTCTGGATTCCCGAAGAGATTTCGCTGACGGGTGACGCCAAGCAATTTGAAGAGCTGACACCGGCCGAGCGGCGTGCTTTTGACAAAACGATTTCGTTTCTCAACTTTTTGGATTCCATTCAGTGTGAAAACCTTCCCAACATCCGGGAGTACGTCACTGCACCGGAAGTGGCGTCACTGCTCAATATCCAGGCGTTTCAGGAAGAGATTCACGCCCAATCCTACAGCTATATCCTGGATACCGTCTGTTCGCCGCAGACGCGGGAAAATATCTATGATGAGTGGCGGAACGACGAGCACCTGCTGCGCCGCAACCGATTCATCGCCGATCTCTACCAACAGTTCGTCGAACATCAGGACGACTGGCAGTTCGTCAAAACGTGCATGGCCAACTTTCTGCTGGAATCGCTCTACTTTTACAGCGGATTCACCTTCTTCTACACGTTGGCCCGGCAAGGGAAAATGACGGCCACAGCCACGATCATCAAATATATTCAACGTGATGAGCTGACCCATGTCGTGCTCTTTCAAAACATGATGAAAGAGATGCAAAAAGAGAATCCGGACTTGTTCACGCCGGAACGGATCGAAGAGTTGCGTAACATGACCCGTACAGCCGTGGACCATGAAATCCGGTGGGGGCAATATATCACCAACAATGAAATCGACGGGTTGAGCAATGAGCTGATTGAACGATACATCAAATATTTGGCCAATGAGCGGATGAAACGGCTCGGCTTCGGCATTCTGTATCCGGAACAGACAGAACATCCTTTACGCTGGGTGGAGCATTTCTCCAACCTGAACCAAACCAAAACCGATTTCTTCGAACAAAAGGTGACCAATTACGCCAAAGCGGGCGGACTGGACTTCGGCGATTTGTGATTATTGTTGATTTGGCGACGGAAACATGGTGAAATGAAAGGGAATCGGTTCGGGAGTCCAGGTGGTTGATAAAGACCGCGGACTCTGCATTTCCCGTCTTCGCTACATAGCAGCTTTGGATCGTTTGACGGGGAATGCGAACCCGCTCCCCGAGGGTGTCTGTTTTTCCCATGAGTAAACCTTTGAGCGCAGCGATTCCGGAGCGACCCGGGAATCGCATGTGGTGAAAATGCTTTGTCAGCTGTGTCTTTTGACACCACGGGAGTCATGAGTTTCTCAGGCAGGGCATCAGGCCCTGCTTTTTGGCGAATGAACAAAGTTTGGGGAGGGGATCAGTTTGTCCCGATTGGAACGTTACGGTCATGGCGGCGACAGAGTGACAGCATCCGAGTTGTTCGGACGTGATCCTCATTCGTTCCTGGATTTCAGTGCCAACATCGTCCCTTTCGGTCCTCCGCCGTCGGTGAAGCGGGCTTTGACAGAAATGATGGAAATGGAAGGATTGCCGGTGATCACACAATACCCTGATCCCCGGTCGCGCAGGTTGAAGGCATTGTTGGCGGAGCGGCACAACTTGACTCCGACCCGGATCGCCCTTGGCAACGGTGCCGCCGAGCTGATCGAGCTGATTCTGGATGTGGTGCAGCCGTCGACTGTCGGGATCGTTTATCCCGCATTTTCGGCTTATACCAGCAGTGCCAAAAAGCGTAACATCGAGATTGTCCCGCTCTATGGGGAAGAAGAAAGTCATTTTTTGCCTCCGGTTGAACGCCTTTGCGAACTGGTTCGAAAAACCGATCTGATCTTTCTGGGCTATCCCAATAACCCGACCGGGCTTCGCATTGCCTTCAACGAACTGAAACAGGTGGCCGAAGAAGCGGTACGTTGCCAGACGGTACTGGTGGTGGATGAAGCGTTTCTCGATTTCATCCCCGACGGGGAGAGTATGTCGTTAATCGGTCGGATCGAGTCGCACCCGAGCGTGATCCTGCTCCGCTCTCTCACCAAATTCTATGCGTTGGCAGGGATTCGCCTCGGCTATGCGGTGGCCAGTCCCAAGTGGGTCAAACGGTTGGAACAACGTCAGATCCCATGGAGCGTCAATGCGGTCGCGCAAGTGCTTGGCGAAGCGGCCCTTCAGGATCAGGAGTATGAACAGAAGGTGCGGGATTGGGTGCAAAAGGCGCGGATGTCTTTGCGCATGCGGTTGAGCCGGATTCCGGAGTTGAAAGTGTATCCCAGCGAAACCAACTACCTCCTGGTTCGTCTCGAACGGGAGGGGAAAACAGCGTCATGGTTGCAGGAACACTTGGGACGGCAGGGTATTCTGATTCGCAACTGCGCTGATTTCCCCGGTTTGGACGAGCGTTATTTCCGGGTGGCTGTGCGTACCGACGAAGATCATGAACGGTTGGTGAAGGCCTTGCAACAATGTCTGGAACCGACTGAGGAGGCGGCTTCTTCGTGAGCGTGGTGATGGTGACCGGTGGGGTTCGTTCCGGTAAAAGCGCCTTCGCGGAAGAGGTCTGCCGGTCGTGGGGAGGGCGCGTCCTCTACGTCGCCACGGGGGGAGCGCCCCGGGATGAAGAGATGCGGGCGAGAGTGGAGCTGCATCGCCAACGTCGCCCGCATCATTGGGGATTGATCGAGGAACCGCTGGAACCAGAAAAATGGCTGTCCCATTCCGAACCCTACGACATCGTGCTGATAGACTCTCTTTCCGCATGGGTGGCCAACCGGGTGATGGATGTCGATGAATCGGACCGGGAGAGATTTCGCCGATTGCCTGAAGAGCTGGAAACGGAATGGAACCGGCTCCTTCCCTGTTTTGGACAACAAAAAACGGTGATTGTCACGGATGAAACAGGATGGGGCGGTGTGGCCCTGTCACCGATGGGACGGTTGTTTCAGGAGGCGTTGGGGAGAGTCAATCAACTCACTGCCCGATTCGCCGATGAAGTGTGGATGGTGGTTTCGGGGATTCCCTGGAGGTTGAAGGGATGAAAGGGTTTTGGTCCGCATTGGCCTTTTTGACGCGCATCCCCGTCCCCGTTCGTTGGCTGCATCCGGACGGATGGAGAACGAGTCCCGCGTTCTACCCTGCGGTGGGCGGCGTGATTGGATTGTGCCTCGTCGGGTTCAACTGGTTGACGGCGTCGTGGTTGTCGCCTTGGGTTCGCGCTGTGCTGGTCGTGGGGATGTGGGTGCGACTGACAGGGGGCCTTCATCTGGACGGATTGATGGATACAGCAGACGGGATGGGAGCCAATCGGGACCGGGAACAAACTCTGGCCATCATGAAGGACAGCCGGATCGGTGCGATGGGCGTTTTGGCTGCATTGTTTGTGGTATTGGTGAAAGTGGCGGCGGTTCATGATTTGAGCTTTTTCGCCACCATTGCGCTGTTTTCCGCTCCCGTGGCCGGCAGGATGGCGATTCTGTCGGCCTTGTATTTCTGGCCGTATGTTCGGCAAGACGGGATTGGCTCCCAGTTGAAAGCGGCACTAACAGGGTGGCGGGTGGCCGGGGCGTGGGCATTCGGCATCATCCTGCTTACGGTGGCAAGCGGTTGGCTTGCCGTATTGACATTGGCAGTCACCCTGGTGGTGACGGTGTGGATGGCGCGGCGGGTTGTTCACAAGATTGGCGGATTGACGGGTGACGTGTACGGCGCGATCGTGGAAGTGGCGGAGGCGGCGGTGTTGATCGCTTTCTGCGTCTGGAGGTGAGGGCGTGCGGCTGATCTGGGTGCGTCACGGAGAGACGGAGGGCAACCGGCAGGGGCGGTATGTCGGCCATTGGGATGATCCGCTCAACAAACAGGGGAGACAACAGGCGCGTATGACGGAACGGCTGTCGCGGGAACGGGTGTCGGCGATCTACACCAGTGATTTGTGTCGCTCGAAAGAAACAGCATCCATGATTGCCGCTCATCATCCGTCAGTGCCGCTTGCGATCACGCCTTTGTTGCGTGAATGTGCCTTCGGAGAATGGGAAGGGCGAACATACGACGAGATTGCGGCGCATGGGGAGGCATATTTGCGACGGTGGTACGATGATCCCTGGCATGTGTCGCCGCCCGGCGGCGAATGTTTGCAGCAGATGGAACAACGCATCAGCCGGTGGCTGGAAACGTTGGCTGTTCGTCACGGACGCGGGGATACGGTAGTGGCGGTTGCCCATGCAGGTCCGATTCGCCTGTTTTATGCGAAGTGGGTGAAACGGAATCCGCGTGCACTGTGGGATTTTTCGCTGCGGCACGGTGGAGTGTGGGTCGTTCGCCGAAGGGAAGACGGATGGGAGGAAGAATCATGGAACCCGTCATGATGCATACGTGGGATCTCGCTCCAGGCGAAGCGGAGCGGCTTCAGCGCAGTCTGTCGGCTCAAGTGATCAAAACGGACCAACTGGATGATGTCCGGTACGTGGCCGGAGTGGATGCCGCCTGCGATCCAAAAACGGATAAGCAATTGGCCGCCGTAGTTGTATTGGATGCACATTCGCTCCAGGTGGTTGAAACCGCCGTGGCGGAGGAGCAGGTGTCGTTTCCCTACATGCCCGGATTGTTTTCGTTTCGGGAATTGCCCTCCATCGTGAAAGCATTGAAACGGTTGAATACCACTCCGGATTTGATCGTCTGCGACGGACATGGGATCGCCCATCCCCGACGGTTCGGTTTGGCTTGTCACTTGGGAGTGATGTTTGACGTGCCCGCGATCGGTTGCGGTAAAACGATCCTGACGGGGGTAGCGGCAGAACCGGGGAAAACCCGGGGGGACCGCGTCCCTCTGGTTGACAGGGATGAAGTGATCGGATATGCATTGCGGACGCAGGACAACATCAAGCCCGTCTACGTTTCCATCGGTCACCGTAATATCCTTGCCCACCGCTTGTGACTGGATTCTTCGACTATCCCCCCGGTACCGTCTGCCCGAAACCACACGAATGGCAGATCAACTCGTCAGAGCTTGGGCGAAGAAACGATTCACTAGATGAGTCATATTCGCTCGGTTTTCAATCTGGTGCTGTTGCCTCCCAAACGGAAAATCAATACAACAAGCCGGATTTTCCAATATCAGCAAATCGGATGCCGGGTGTTTGCAGCATCTTTTCTTTTAGATAGATCCGTCAGTAAAAGTTGTGAAGAATACCAGTGAACTGGACCAAAAAGAGAAGAGTGACGGAAAGTGATTCTCAAATATGAGAATATCGGCCCTTTTAGGCCGAAAATAGAATAGTTGGAATAAGAGGCCCGTCATCTGATAATGACTTGTATTGAGGAAATGCCGTTTTACTTGTTTTTTTGGCGTGGATACTAATGCGATTTATAAAGCGCGGGAGGGAAAACCCAACCCTTCAGGTTTGCGATGAAAGCGAGCGTCGGATGCGGAAGGGCTTTGTTCCTTGCTCAAGTCCGGCAGAATTTTATTCAATCGATCCGAGAAATTCCAAAACACTGAAAACTACGATACGAGCAACAACTCGCAGAATGAAAATCACGGCTTGGCCTAAGCCATCGTGTATGGATGTGGGCAGCTACGCCAGATGAAAGCCCGGCACCCCAAAGTGAGTGCCTATGGTGTTTCACCGTGTGGGGCAAGTCAGGGGGTCTTGTTCCATTTCCGCAAATATGGCGTGGAGGTAACAGGAGAAATGATTGACCTGGAAGCGAAGGATCACGTCGAAGATGGTGTCAAATCCGTCGTTTATCTCCCAACGTTCCGATTCATCGATTAAGGGGGGAGGAACGGATTTACAGAAAAAGCCGTCTGAAAGCCCATGGTTTCAATCGTGGGATGAAAGGTGGCGTTGCTCGGCATCTCCTTTTGGGGATGGTAAGAACAACCAATTTTCTGTATAATCGAACGTATGAGCGGTGCTCATTCCACTGGTAGTGGGTTTATTCCTGTGGACGTCATGGTATGGTGTTCCAGTGACGAACTCATCTCTCCCACTGGGTAAAACCATGAGAGTGGGAAAAAGGAACTAGCGTACTGGTAATACCACGGGCACTTCCGTTGGTCGCAGGTATGCCGCCCATGTGGGTACATGTGCCCAGTGGCGCAGAACTATATGGGACGGGGTGATGACACACCCCTTAGCTTGAGGGTTGCCCGAAGCAGAAATGGAATGAGGGCGTTAACTACTCAAGAATCCCACGGCGACCAAAGATAGTATCTGTGTACTTTAGCCGTGTGGAGTGTCAAAAGCTGTTGTTGGCCCCCATCAGGCGCCCCAAGATTGGAGAAAAAGTTCCACTTCGCTATGTGCCGGGAAAAAGAGAGATTGTGAGTGAAGGTGTTGGATTTGAAACGGCCATGATTGTGCTGTACATGATTGCCGGTTCGATGGTGATGTGGTTGGGTGTTTGCATATTCAATATCCTTTAGAGAAGACCCGTATTCTTGATCATTTGTCTCCCTTTACAAAAAACCATCTCCCTGTATTCGTGGCGACCATGGTGGGCGTCAACGTCCGGAACGGTTCACTCCAATTGATCATGGGGAAGCTCAGTTCTTTCATCATGTATGCATAACAGGATTGGCGTATGTCGGCGGGGACGCCTTTTCGCTTGATCAGTCGAACGGCCTCTTTGAAAGCCCCCTGTTTCACCAACATGCGGAAATAGGGAGGGATCACTTCCTGCAGGGGGCGCTTGAACTGCAATTTGGAACGTTTTCCCCGTCCCCCGCCCGATTTCCAATAGATCAGCCCCTCGTCTTCCAATTTGTCGAGGATGCGTTTCGCATTGCGTACCGTACAATACCATGTTTCCGCCAGTTCCTCCAGGCTCACGTAGAACGATTGATGGTCTGCCACTTCACTGTATTTCAGGCGCACTTCAATGTACTGCTCCAGGATTCTCATCGTCATACCCCCGACCTTAGTATAAAACAGGGACATTTTGCGTTGTCAATGTCCCTTTTTTTCTTTTAAGGGAACCATACAATATTTTTTAGAAGAAGTGGTGTATACGCAGAAAGAATGGAGGGCATTCATGACAGTCACTCCTGTGATGGAGATTCGCAACCTGAGCAAACAAATCGGTCGCCGAACGATCGTCCAATCCGTTTCGCTGGACGTATATCCGGGGGAAGTGCTCGGACTTTTGGGACCCAACGGTGCCGGGAAAACAACGCTGATCCGCATGATGACGGGACTGATTGCTCCCAGCCAAGGAGATATCCGCATTCATGGCTTCAGCGTACGAACCCAATTCGAGCAGGCAATCCAACATGTGGGAGCCATCGTGGAAAATCCGGAATTCTACAAGTTTCTGTCGGGATACAAAAATTTGGTTCATTTTGCCCGCATGGTGCCGGGCGTGGACGAAGAACGCATCCATGAAGCGATCTTATTGGTGAAGCTGGAGGAGGCCATTCACGATCCGGTCAAAACTTATTCTCTGGGAATGCGGCAGCGTCTCGGCGTGGCCCAGGCAATATTGCACCGACCTTCTGTGTTGATCCTGGACGAGCCGACCAATGGGTTGGACCCGGCCGGCATTCGCGAACTGCGCGATTATTTGCGCCGTCTGGTCAAAACGGAAGGAACGGCCGTGGTGGTGTCGAGTCATTTGTTGTCCGAAATGGAGCTGATGTGTGATCGGGTGGCGATCATTCAGCGCGGAAAGCTGATCGATGTTCGCCGGGTGAATGAAATGGTTCACCATGAGGGATTGATCCGGGTACGATTTGAGGTGGATCGGACAGAACCCCTCCCGTTGATTTTACGCCGATTGGGTTGGGAACGCGAATGGGAGGAACTGCCTCTCGGGTTTGAAATCCGGTTGCAAAAGGAAGAGATTGCGGAATTGAACAGGCAGTTGGCACTGATGGGCGTCCGCGTTTTCGGAATCGACAAAGTGGAACAAACGCTGGAAGATCGGTTTTTGGAAATGACGGAAGGGGATGAATCGTGGTCTCGTTATGGCGACTGACACGAAACGAAAACATGAAAATCATGGAGCGGACGCGAACAGTGATCATGATGGGGTTGTTGATCCTTATGCTTTTTATCATGGCGTTCGCCATGAGATGGATGGTCACCGTGGCAGGTTCTACCCTGGATATGTGGGAGTTTGCCGTCAAATGCACTCACCTGCTGTTTGGCGTGCAGTTGTTTGCCGTGGTGATTGCGGGGGACATCGTGTCCAGTGAATTTGCATGGGGAACAGTAAAAATGCTCCTCATCCGCCCCGTCGGACGAACCAAAATCCTGCTGTCCAAATATATGGCCGTATTGTGGTGGATTTTTGTCTGCATGGCAGTACTGTTGATCGGTTCGTTGCTGTTTGGTATGGTCTTTTTCCGATTGACGCTCGATCCGGAACGGATTATCACCGTTTTCAAGCACCTGGGGACGGTATACGTGCTGTATGCGGTGGAAGTGATCATGATGGCCACACTCGCCTTTATGCTTTCCGCGGTGTCGCGCAGCAGCACCCTGTCCGTCGGTTTGTCCATTTTTTTGCTGTTCTCCGGGTCCGTCTTGGCGGAAATCATGAAGTTGTGGGGATGGAGCTGGGGGAAATATCTGTTGTTTGCCAACTTGGACCTGACCTCATACGTCGTTGACACGGGTACGCACTTTCCGGGTATGTCTCTTGGTTTCTCCCTTACGGTGCTGGCGGCTTATTTCTTGTTGTTTCATCTGATCGCCTGGTTGGTTTTTACGAAAAAGGATGTTTCGGTATGATGGGGCGGGAGGGGATAGGAGACTTGGGGCTTATTCTCGGTTTGAAACTCCCCCGGGGCTTGGCTAACATCAAGCCCCGGGCTGTCCAGGCTTCGTGGGGCCACACAGGTGCGCCTTATTCATGTTTACACATGATTGATTCAATCAATCCTTGTGGCGGGGAACATAATCGGGATAATCGGTAATAATGCCATCCACCCCGGCCTCCAGTAGAGGTGCGACTTGGGACTGATCGCGGACCGTCCAAGCCATGATCCCCATATCCAGCGCATGGATGCGATTCACCAAATCTTTATTGACATATGACAAATGAGGATTGACATAGTCGGCATAGGCTTTAAATTCTTGCAGCATGTGATCAGTAAGATGGCTGGCGCCTGAAGTCAAAACCCCGATCGGTACATCCGGAAGGATATTGTGAAATTTTTTCAGTGAATGGAAGTCGAACGACTGAACGATGATCTTCCCGTTTTTCGGTTTGTCCAAATTTCGCTCCGCCAGCGCATCCGCCACTTTTTGCTCAATGCCGGGATAGAGATGAGGAGCTTTCATTTCGATTAAAATCCCTGTTTTACCGCGGAAAGCATCTAAAACCTCTTCGAGCGTGGGAATACGTTCACCCGCAAATTCCGGGCCAAAGTAGCTGCCGGCATCCAGTTTGCGCAGCTCTTCCAATGTCAGGTTACCCACTTTGCCGGTACCGTCCGTAGTACGGTCGACAGTGGTATCATGAATCACTACCAAATGACCGTCTTTGCTTAACTGTACATCCAGCTCAATGTAGTCTGCTTTCATCTCTACTGCTTTTTCAAATGCGGCCATCGTGTTTTCCGGCGCATATCCAGAAGCGCCGCGATGGGCAACCGTTATCACTTTGTCCGCATTCTCGTCAGGCATCCCGCCAGAAGCGGCCAAGGCCGCCGTTGCTTGGGAAATAAACAAACCAACAAACAGTGTTGTAACGATGAGCAACTTCTTTCCGAAGTGAAACATGGATACGCCTCCTTATATATAAATCTTCTAAATCACAAAGGAGAATCGGTTTCAACCATGTAAAAAGGATACTTGACAATATGCGCAAACTGTCCCGGCTTTTGATAGGAAGATTCGGTATGTTTTCACCATTCGTGCTGCATCCTCTTCATTCTGTTCCAAACATTATGCGAAGTTCAGTTCTGCCGAAACGGGATCGTGATAACTCGGGAACTGATTCTTCTCCCTGCTTCAATTTCAAACTATATCAGTCAAATGTAAAAGAGGGATTAGTATATGTTTGATAAACTGTTGAATCTCTTCTGGGGTAAGTGGTTTGGGCCGATCAAAAGATCCAAGACGAATCAGCACAGAGACAAGCAAAAAACAAATCATCATGATCATTCGTGGGTCCACCCGCGAGGAGGGATGAGCGCATGGCAAGGGATGAACGAATCGAATTGGGTTTATTTTATTTGAAAACTGCCTTCAGCTATCTTGTCTTCACCTTTATATACTCTTACGATATATTTTCCCGATCCATTTGGATTAGAAAACCCAGACCAAAACTTACTCCAACTTGGATCTACATTTACTGATTCACGAGAAATCATTTCTTCGTTTCCATTTTTATCTGACATATAGGTAGTGATGGTCAGCTTATTCGTGCCAAATTCGTTTAAAGTGTTGATCTCGATAAATATATCATGATTTTTGTTGAATATATTCGTTTTACCGGTAATGCCAGAATCGTTATATCCTGTTCCGAAATCAACATGCCCCTCATTGGATAAAAGATTTTCGACTTTGATCTGGCATCCAACCAGAAACAAGCAAGCCAAAAGCACAATTGCTTTTTTCATCATAACTCCTCCCTGTTCCCGAAAGCTTATTCGTATTTATGGTACTTCTCTTTCATTGAAGGATTTTTATGGGTTTCGTGTGATTAAATTGATTTATCGTAAAAAGTGTTGACATCATGCCGATACATAAGCGAAGCGCCTTTGGGGTGTTAATCTTATTCGAGGAGGTCACGCAAAAGATGAGCGAAAATAAACGCTCTGTCAAAGCGGGCGAAGTGGTTGTGTCGAATTAATGTTGAAGGGCTGGAGGACGGGCTAAAGCTGATGAAAGCCGCGGAAAAATCGTCGCGTAGGATTGAGAAGGCTTTCCGGGAATGAGAGGATCTTATCGGTGAGTCCGAAATGATCGCGGAAATGTTTCGCGGCGGGACGTTGGTTGTTGGTGAACTGGGTTCATCGATTAAATTTGTCTATCACGGAACTCATTCCACTAGCTGGCGTAAAAAAATCGCCGGCAACAGAACGAGATTGTTCCGTTAATCTTCACGTTCTCCGCTACTTGTGGAATCCATGCTTTCCTGAAGACTGCGGAAGCCTATGCCCCTCAACGTCGTTCGTGTGGGATGATTGTGCAGAAGGAGTCTGAGGAGCGGATCGCGTTCCTTTCTTCGGCATCCGGCGGAGAAAGGGGAGATGATGAATGTGGCGGAAACGATCGCTTTGCTATCAATGGTGTTGCAGGTTATCGCAACGACCGTACAGGTGATACAAGTCGTCGTTCACGTCGTAACATCACGAAAAAAGTGACCCGTGGGACGGCAAGCTTTCGGGGTCACTTTTTTATAGTATAGAGGTGCCATGGGTTGGCGTACTTTTAAAAATGAAGTAAAACAATAGTTCCCTCCTGATCAATAGGGGTAAAATTTTTTAATAAACAAATGAAGAAAGGATGGAATTGTGAAGTTCAATCACCTTTTAAACCATCCATATCCGAACTCGTAACAGAAAAAAGGCACGGAATAACGCGCCAACGATGAAACAATGAAAGGTTAAGGAGTATGTGCTGGAAGGGCACTTTCCCGAATAGGAAAACGAACGGCGGGAGGATGTGTTGGCCTCTTTTCAGATTCCCACTGCCGCGACCACTGACAGGGTTTGAATCCCCTCAAGGTTTCGGTGAGGGAGAGATCTTTCTGATTTTCGCTTTCTCCGCGATCTTTTCAGCGTTCAGCCCGGCCATCGCATTGAAAAACCGCCATTTGAAACTGCCTGGTCCGTCCGCCTGTTCCCCGCCGATCTCTCCCGCGATCGTGTAGGCGGTGACGCCGGCGACAGCAGCGATCCAAGGATCGTCAACGACCGGGGCAAAACACCCGAGAACGGAGGCACCCATACAGCCGGTTCCGGTGATGCACCCCATCATGTGGTGCCCGTTGTCGACGCAAGCTGTTCGGGTTCCGTCGGTGATGATGTCTGTTTTCCCCGTCACCACCACCACGGAGTTCAGTTGTCTGGCCAACGATTGAGCCGCCTGAATCGGATCAGCGGCCACTTCTCCGGCGTCCACACCGCGTACTTCGGCCTGTTCCCCGGCCAATGTGGCGATTTCCGCCGCATTCCCCTTCACGATGGTCACTTGAACCTCTTCCAAAATGCGGTGAACACTTTCTGTTCGAAAACGGGTCGCACCGGCACCCACCGGGTCCAACACCACGGGGATGCCGCGGCGGTTTGCCTGTTTCCCCGCCAACAGCATGGCCTCCACCTGAAGCGTCGTCAACGTGCCGATGTTCAGCACCAGGGAGGATGCCAACCCTACCATATCCTCCACTTCTTCCGGTGCGTGCGCCATGACGGGAGCACCGCCGGTGTGCAGGGTGATATTGGCACAATCGTTGATCGTCACCGTGTTGGTGATATGATGGACCAACGGGCGCATTTCCCTCACCCGGTTCAACAGTTGCGCGAATGGCAGAATGTTCATTATAAGTCCCCCTTACGGACGAAAACTGTACATCGCTATTCTAACAGATCATCGGAGTAGGCAGGGGCGGGCGTTGGAAATCTTGTCATCACGAACTCCGTTTCGGTTTTTTGAACAGTGTGTCCCGGATATGGAGTGGCGGTGAAACACTTTGCTACAATAGGCGTTAGGTACAGATGACAGGTGTGTCCGGTTTGTAACCTGTGGGAAGGGCGGTCTATCCCGAGAGCGCTTTGTATGAAATAAAATGGAAGCGAGAGGGAAGAGACCATCCTGACAATGGGTTTTCTCTGACACACCTCATTGGAAACAAACCGCTTTGGACACAGTTTCGGAAAACGAAAGGGTGGTGCGGGGATCGGTTCTGGTATGGGCTGGAAAAACCAATGGAAACGCCGTCATCAAGAATAAGAACATGGAGTTGAAACCACATGCCGGACATCATCATCGGTCTTATCTTGGGCATGGTGGAAGGGTTGACGGAGTTTGCACCCGTTTCTTCCACCGGTCACATGATTCTGGTCGGTCATTTACTCAAATTTCAAGGGACAGATCGTGCTTCCACGTTTGAAGTGGTCGTTCAGCTTGGATCGATTTTGGCTGTTGTGGTGGTCTTCTGGAAGAGAATCCTCAGCATCGTGGGGTTGTACAAATTGCCGGAAGAAGGGACGAATGGGGAAAAGGGCCATCTCAACGCTCTTCACATCCTGTGCGGGATGATTCCCGCCGTGATCGTGGGCGGATTATTCCATGATTACATCAAAGAGAATTTATTTACTGCCAATACCGTACTGATCGGCTTGGTTGCCGGCGGGGTGATCATGATCATCGCGGAGTTGTTCCGCCGGGCGCGTCCCAAAGCCACCAGTCTGGATCAGGTTACATACGGACAGGCATTTACGGTCGGCTTGTTTCAATGTTTGGCCCTGTGGCCCGGATTTTCGCGGTCGGGTTCGACGATTTCGGGCGGATTGTTGGTGGGCATGAACCACAAAACCGCTTCGGAGTTCACGTTTATTCTCGCCGTACCCATGATGGTGGCCGCTTCGGCCAAAGATTTGTATGAAAGCTGGGACAAGCTGTCCGTTCATGATCTGCCGTTGTTCATCACAGGTTTTGTGACAGCGTTTGTGGTGGCGATGTTGGCAATCAAATACTTCCTCAAGCTGATCGACAAGGTGAAGCTGACCCCGTTTGCCCTCTACCGTTTCGCCGTTGCGGTGGTGTACGGGCTGCTTGTCCTTTAGGATAAGCGAGTGAGAATCCTCCCCATTTCAATGGGGCAGATGAAAGCGAGCGTTGCTCGGTATCCCCCTTGCGGGGATGCTTGGAGCAACAATATAATACTGACATGGAGTGCGGAAACACTTAAAACGATATCTGAGCGAAAACTCGGTAAACGAAACCAAACCAGGCATGGGACGTGCCTTCGTGGATGGATGCAGGGCACTGCGCCAGATGAAGCGAGAAGCTCGCCATTTCAATGGCGATGTAGTTCACAGTATCGAAAAAAACCTGTTGGGTTGATCCAACAGGTTTTCCTTTTTTCATCATCCCATCGTTTTCCTTTCCCATTTTCGATATGATAGAAAAAGAACCAAGCGGAACCCGGAGGGTTGACATGCATTCGACGCAGATACGACAATGGACGGAAAACGGTGTCTCCTATCGTATCGGAGCCGATTATGTGGCTGTGAGGATGGAGCGGGAGTGGTGTGTGCTCAGCAACGCGCCGGTCAACGGCGGCTGGCGCCGGACCAACCATTTGGTGAATCGGCACGTTCCGAAGGGATATTGTGAGGCGGATCCCATCCGTGAGACAAAAGAGTGGATGGCGGATCACGGATTTGATGCCGAGCGGACCGTTACCCTGTTGACAGCGGCATGGACCGACCGGGCCGCTGTGGTGAAGCGGTCGGAAACAGGGGTGACGGTGACGGCCGTGGTGACGGCGGGGGTGAGCAATGCGGCACGGGCGGGCAAACCGGGGACTGTTTATACGGATGTGCCGTCACCGGGAACGATCAATATCCTGCTGTTGGTGGACGGCAGGCTGACCGAAGCCGCCATGGTCAACGCGGTGATAACGGCGACCGAAGCGAAAACGGCTGCATTGCAGGTACTGGGCGTGACGGACAGGGACGGAGATCAGGCGACGGGAACGACGACCGATGTGGTGGCGGTGGCGGTTTCCCAGCGTATCGTGGACGGCGTGGTGCATCATTATGCCGGATTGGCCACTCCTCTGGGACAGGCGGTCGGACAAGCTGTATACCGCGCGGTGATTGAGGCGTTGGGCGGATGATGACTGCATGGATGTTGCTGGTCGCGTACATATTGGACCGGTTGGTCGGTGATCCCCGCTGGCTGCCGCATCCCGTCGTCGGTATGGGAAAAGCGATCACGGCCACCGAAAAGATGTTGCGGCGCATCATGGGCAGATGGAAAGAAAAGGGGAAACTTACACCGATACGCACACGTCTCTTGGGGACCGTATTACCGGTCGTGGTGGCGGGGGGAGCGTTTGCCGTCACTTGGTTGTTGGTGATATCGGCTGATGCCGTCCACCCATGGTTGGGGTGGGGAGTGGAAACCGTGTTGGTCGCCATCACCATCGCCACGAAAGGATTGGCGGACGCGGGCAGGGCGATCTGGTCGCCGCTGGTCAAAGGTGATCTGAGAGAAGCCAGGCGCGCGTTATCCATGGTGGTGGGCAGGGACACCGAGCGGTTGGATGAAACGGAAATCGTGCGGGGAGGGGTGGAGACGATCGCCGAAAATATCGTGGACGCGGTGACGGCGCCGTTGTTTTTTGCGGCGATCGGCGGTGCCCCGTTGGCGATGGCGTACCGGGCGGTCAACACGCTGGACGCCATGGTCGGGTATCGGGATGAGCGGTATCTGCATTTGGGATGGGCTTCCGCCCGGCTTGACGATCTCGCCAATTGGTTGCCGGCCCGCTTGACCGTTTGGCCCATGTTGGCTGCCATGTGGGTTTTACGTTTGGATGGGCGTAACGCTTGGCAAATAATAAAGAGAGATGCACATCGGCATCCCAGCCCCAACAGCGGCATACCCGAGGCTGCGATGGCCGGCGGCTTGCACATCCGGTTGGGTGGAACCAATTGGTATCGAGGCGTGCCTTCTCACCGGGCGTATTTGGGCGATCCGACGGAGGCGTTGCATCCGCGTCATATTTGCCAATCCATCCGTGTATTGTATTGGACGACGGGGTTGTTTGTCTGGATGCTGGCAGTCGTCATCATCGGGATCGATGTTGCCACCAAGTAAACCCCCATCTCCACAACCATATCATCAACAGCAGCGTGACCGTCGTGATCACGTAAAAAATGAAAATGATATGGTGCCCGAGAAGAATGCCGCGCAAATATGAACCCAACGGTGCGGCGACCAACACCGCCAGCCCTGTGCGCCAGGTTACGGAAAGAAAACGGGTCTGAATGTCCGGGCGGTACAGCCCCGTCAACGGGGCGATCACCAGCCAAGCCAGTGCAAATGGAAACGTGGTCCAAAGGACTGCACCGACGGACAAAGGCAGGTTATGACTGATTCGGCCGATCACGGTAAACAGCACCAATACCAACAGATCACCGATGATCAGACTGATGATAGATTTGCTTTTTTGCATCGTATCACTCCTTTCCCCTGTCTCAGTATAACCGAAAGATGGGGAAGGTTGGACCGATGCGACCGAAAAAGAAGGCGGCGGCCTGCGGGATCAAAGATATGTCGTCGCGACAAAACGCGAGCTTTCAACCAACGAGGAGGGCCTGGATGTTCTGGAAACCGGTTGAACCGCTGTTAGAGAAAATCGACTTGCAATACAACCCGGAAAATGAGCCCGTCACTGTCAAGTTTTTGCCGCCGCCGTTGGAATTGATCGGCGTTGGTACGGATGCGGTGGTCGTGCGACACCCGGAATACCCGGATATCGTGTTCAAGGTATACGCAAAGGAACGGGCGGACGCCAAAGAGGACGAATATCGAGCATATCAACGACTGGACGGCTCCCCTTACTTTGCTGTGTGCCACGGTGCGGGAGACCGATATCTTGTGTTGAGCTACGAGGAAGGCATGACCTTGTATGATTGTCTGGTCCAAGGCGTGAACATCCCCGAAAGCATCATCGATGAAGTGGAGGAAGCCCGTCAGTACGCACGCAGTGTCGGCTTGAATCCACGCGATATCCATCTGAAAAACGTGCTGTTGCAGGATGGTCACGCCAAAATCATTGACGTGTCCGAGTATGTGAAACCGGGCAATGACGGACGTTGGGACCATTTGGTTCAATCCTATCATTTGTTCTATCCGTATATTGCGGGAAAGAAGATCCCGGTTTGGATGCTGGAGATGGTAAAACGGGCCTACTATGTGCAACAAGGGGCCGGGGATTTTTCCGTACAGGAATTTGGTCGGCAATTGTTGAACGTCCTGTTGAAAAAATGGATGAAACATTGAGGGAATGGCCTTATGTGAGTGGAGAGCACCAACCAGGTGCATGTCCGGTGGATACCTTTCCGCGAAGCTTTGTCAAGCAGACCCATCGGGTCTGCTTGACGTATGCTTGATGGGAGTGGTGTTGCCCGAGGCATGACACGGACCAGGTTTGGGCGTATCTGTGATCAATGTTGTCTGCATCGTTCCACATATGATCTGAATATTAAAATTATTTTAAATTATACTCCGGCTGTTTCAGCAGTCGATGGCGATCACAGGCGGTCATATCAGGAGTAAGTTCGCACGATCGATGCGGATGGGTATTTTCCTGTCAGAAATGACCGTTGTCAGGTCAAGGCAAAGGGTTGTTTTTAGCATTTCACCGTCAAAAACTGTTTTCCGTAATCTCCATGATCATGAATGGCCGGATGTTCAATTTGAATGGTCGAATGCTCGATCCCATATTTTTCTTTGAGTATGTGATTGATTGCTTGGATCACTTCAAACGGTTGAACATCTTCGTGAATGAAAACATGTGCCGTCAGGGAGTAATGATCCGTGGAGACAGCCCACAAATGCAATTCATGGACGTCCTTTACCCCTTCCACCTTGCTGATTTCTTGGCGGATTGAATCAAGATCAAACTTCTCAGGCACAGCTTCCATCAAAATCAGGTAGGATTCTCGGATAATCTTTGAACCTCCATAGAAAATGATCCCGCCGATGATCATACTGATCAACGGATCAAAAATGTAATAACCGGTAAGGTATATCAAAACGGAAGAAACAATAATCCCGACGGAGCTGAGCAAGTCGCCGATAAAGTGCCAGAGTGCACTTTTGATGTTCAAATTTTCTTCTTTCTTGGAGCTGCGACTTAGAATGATGGTGAGAACAATGTTTACGAACAATCCCACCGTAGCGATGATCAGCATCAGCTGCATGTGAATGTCTCGCGGCTGAATCAATCGGTGTATGCTCTCAATGAATATTCCGATGGCAATCACGACGAGTGCCAGTCCGTTGAGGAATGAAGCGATAATCTCAAAACGAAGGAAACCGAAAGTGTATTTCCGATTGGGGTTCCGTGTTGCCAGGTAGCTGGCGGTCAGACTCAAGCCCAAAGCGAGAACGTCCGAAATCATGTGAGCAGAATCGGACAATAGAGCGAGAGAATGGGATAACAAACCACCCACAATCTCTACGACCGTGAAAAATAAAGTCAGCAACAGGGTGATCCATAATGTTTTCGTTGATGATTGCCGTTCTTTTACGTGATTCAGGTGGTGGTAATCATAAGCTTTCACATCATTCCCCGCCTTAATTAGAATAATTATCATCAAGTATCTGTTATAATCGTACACTTTCTTTTCACAAACTTCAAGTGAACGTTCTATGGATCATACAAATGATTTTCATTTGCGGATTTGTCTGGATGGACTGGCGATCAGCCTGCATCACCTCTCATGTTGAGCCTCCAAAGCCTCAACTTTCGCGGAATTCAACATCCATAACCCGTATTCACCTTGTCATTGCACGGATTGCATGGTGAGATTCCGGCTCGGTTTTCCGCAAATGGGGGAATCATCACGATCCCAGGGGTATTGTATGCGAACAGGAATGTGGAGGTGGAAAAAAGGGAATCAAAATGGGAGGATTGCCATCCATCTCTGAATCAAGGGAAACATCCCCTGATTCATCCATAACAACTTACTTTTTACAATTTGCTTTACTTTATGATGATGAATTTGTTATCATAAATGAGGAACGGCACTTCACGATGGAGGAGTGGAAGAAAAGATGGCGGGTTTGTTCGATCCCATCACATTGCGAGGCATGACGGTCAAAAACCGCATCATGATGTCTCCGATGTGTCAGTACAGCGTGGACACTCTGGACGGTCATCCCAACGAATGGCATTACGTTCACTACGTCTCCCGGGCTGTCGGTGGAACAGGCCTGATCATGATCGAAATGACGGACGTGCATCCGGACGGTCGAATCACCGACAGGGACTTGGGTATCTGGTCGGATGAACATATTCCGTCGTTCCGGCGGATCGTGGAAGCATGTCACCAATACGGAGCCAAAGTCGGTATCCAAATCGCACACGCAGGTCGGAAGGCGGAGTCGGAAAGCCTTCGTCCCCAGGCACCATCGGCCATTCCGTTTTCGGAGCGTTTTCGTGTCCCGCACGAGTTGACCACCGAAGAAGTGAAAGAATTGGTGGAGGCGTTCGGAAAGGCCGCGGAACGGGCAGTGGCCGCCGGAGTCGATACGATCGAATTGCATGGTGCTCATGGGTATTTGATCCATCAATTTTTGTCCAAGCTTTCCAACCGTCGTACGGACGAATACGGAGAACCGGAACGGTTTGCCGCCGAGGTGATTCAGACAGTTCGCCGACGGATTCCCGACGACATGCCGCTCTTGATGAGACTGTCGGCCGTGGAATATACGGAAGGCGGGTACACTTTGGAAGATACGATCGAGCGTTGCCGTCTGTTCCACGAGCTGGGGGTGGATGCGTTCGACGTAAGCAGTGGAGGCGAAAGCCCTGTGGCTCCGCCGATCAAAACGGGTGTACCGGGTTACCAGGTACCGTTTGCCGCCGCCATTCGGGAAGCGGTGGGAGTGCCGGTGATCGCCGTCGGCGGTTTGGATGACCCGAAAGTGGCGGAAATGGTGTTGCAAAACGAGCAAGCCGATATGGTGGCTGTTGGAAGGGCCATGCTGCGTGATCCGTATTGGGCCAATAACGCAGCGTTGGCGTTGGGACAGTCTCACGTGTTGCCCAAGCAGTATGCGCGGGCGTTTTAAGGAAAGGTCCGTCAGTGGGAAACACCCTCCTCATGAGAAGCGGGTGCCGGCGCAAAAACGGGAATGGGTGCCCGCGTGACTCGACCGATCATCTTGGCCGGGTCAAACCCTTTTCAAGGGTGAACCCGGCTTTTTCTGTGGAATCTCCGTTGACAAAGTCGCGCGAGCTCCGATTTCCCTTCTCCCCTCCGCACGCGACGGAAAATCGGTTCACCCGGAACCGCGGTACTCCAACCACTTTGTAGTAGCCTCTTTTCTTTTTTTCTCCCCGGCTGAATAAGGTGTTAGGTAGCAGGAGAAAGAACGGAGGGGGAGAGGCATGCCTTTGATGGAACGGGTGGAGGCGACGATCGATCGTTTGCGTGAAACCCTGTTACGGTGTCAGAAATCCGACGGCCGATGGTCCTTTTGTTTTGAAAGCGGCGTAATGACCGATGCCTACATGATCTTGCTGATGAAGTTGTTGGAAATGCGGGATCAACGACTGGAACAGGGATTGGTGGAGCGGATTTTGGCCAGGCAGGACAATGACGGGATCTGGCGGGTGTTTGAGGATGAGAGTGAAGGGAATCTTTCGTCGACGGTGGATGCCAGTTTGGCGGTGTCTGGCAAAAAGGGAACCCGGCCGCGAGACGGGCGCGTGAATACGTGCGGCACTGCGGTGGCTTGCGATATGCAGGGTCACTTACCCAAGTGGTGCTGTCGCTGTTGGGACATCTCTCTTGGGATCGATATCCCAAGGTGCCTGTGGAATTTTTGCTGCTGCCCCCGTGGTTTCCCGTCAATCTGTTTGACTTTGTCGGATTTACCCGTGTGCATGTGGTGCCCATACTGGTGGCGGCGGATCGGAAGTATGCAGCCTGTCTTCCGGAACGCCCCGATCTGTCCGGTTGGGAGGAGCCGAAACCGAACGATATTCCCTTCATTCTGTCGGATTCGCCGTTGAACGAGTGGGTGAACAGCGCATTCTCGTCTTTACCCGTCGGAACATCACGGGTATTCTCCAGACGCGAGGCTGCGTTAAAATGGGCGGAGACGTTTATGCTTGAACGGTTGGAGCCGGACGGCACGCTGTACAGTTACTTCACGTCCACGTTTTTGATGGTGTTTGCTTTATTGGCGCTGGGCTATCCCAAGGATCATCCGGTTATGGTGCGAGCGTTGCGGGGATTGCGGTCTTTTGTCTGTCCGCTGGCCGAAGGTCTTCATCTGCAGGAAACCACTTCCACGGTGTGGGATACGTCCCTGATCACACACGCATTGCTGGAAAGCGGTTTGAAACCGGATCATCCCGCCATCGGTCAAAGTCTCCGATATCTGTTGTCCCGTCAACAGACGAAACGGTCGGACTGGGAACTGAGAAATCCGGGCGTGCCCGCGGGAGGATGGGGATTTTCCGATCTCAACACCCTGAATCCGGATATGGACGACACGTCGGCGTGTTTGCGTGCCTTGACACCCGCCGCATGTCTATGGGGAGGCAAATATCAGTCGGCGTGGGATCGCGGCATGACCTGGATGATTTCCATGCAAAACCGGGACGGCGGCTGGTCGGCGTTTGAAAAAAATACGGACAAGAAATGGCCGCAGTGGTTGTTGCCGTTTCACGACGCGCGAACGGTGTGGACCGATCCGTCCACGGCCGACCTGACAGGCCGAACACTGGAGTGCGTGTGCCGTTACACGGGTTTGGATCGCCGTCATCCGGTGATCAGGAGAGCTGCCGCCTGGTTGGTGGAACAACAGCAGCGGGACGGATCGTGGTTCGGCCGTTGGGGAATTGCGTACGTGTATGGAACGTGGGCGGCATTGACCGGTTTGGCTGCAGCGGGATGGGATCTGCGTCACCCGACAGTGCGACGGGGCGTTCGTTGGCTGTTGCGCGTGCAACGTCCGGACGGCGGCTGGGGGGAATCCTGTCGGAGTGATCGGGAGCGGCGATATGTACCGCTTCCCTTCAGCACGCCTTCCCAGACGGCGTGGGCCCTTGATGCACTGATTGCAGTACACGACCGACCGACGCCGGAGATCAAGGCGGGCGTCCGCTGTCTGCTGGATCTGCTGGAAAAGAAAGATCCCCGCGTTTTCCGATACCCGACAGGTGCCGGTTTGGCGGGGCAATTTTACATTCATTATCACAGTTATGGCTACATATGGCCGTTGTTGGCCTTGTCCCATTACCGAAACAAATACGGTGATGTCGACAATTGACGACAGGAGAAGTCCGTAGCGGATCGAAATGTGAAAGTGTCCAGGGCGCTTGCCCGGAAACATGTTGCCGCCTATGGATATACCAGATTGGGGTGTGTCTGGCCGTTTCCCAGGTGGACCTAAACCCGGCCAAATCGAAGACCCGGAAAGCGCAGGTATGGAATCACGGGCAAAATCCCCGTGGAGCATCCTTGTCCGCGTCCTGCGTTCCCGGGCGGAGCGGTCATGGTCTGCTTCCTTGGCAGGGCGCTGGTGGAGTGAACCGGGAAAACAATGCGGACGGTATTCACCGACACGCCCCAGAAGAACGTATGGCAAGAAACAGAGGAGGGACGCATATGCCTCAAATCGGACTTCAACTGTACACCTTGCGGAGGGAAATGGGACAGGATATGGCGAGCGTGCTGCACGCCATTGCCCGATTGGGTTACCGCGGGGTGGAATTTGCCGGATTTCACGGAAAGTCCACGGAGGAAATCCGGCGGTTGTTGCATGAGACCGGATTGTATCCGATCGCCAGCCATGTGGGATTGCAGGAGCTGAAAACGACTCTCCCGGACGTGATTTCCTTTCATCGGGCCATCGGTTGCGACACGCTGATTTGCCCGTGGGTGGAGCCGGAACGGATCACCCGACCGGATGAGGCGCAAGCGTTGGCCCGCGATCTGATCGACATCGCCCGCGTATGTCGGGAACACGGTTTGCGGTTTGGTTATCACCATCACGACTTTGAACTGGAACATCGGGTGCAGGATCGACCGGTACTGGATTGGTTGTTGGAGCAAACGGCGGAAGCGGGTGTAAAGGTGGAACTGGATGTTTATTGGCTGAAAAAAGCGGGAATGTCGGAAACCGGGTATATTCGTCGCTATGCCGGCCGCGTACCGTTGATCCATCTGAAGGATATGGAGGATGCACCGGACCGCTTTTTCGCCGCCGTCGGTTCCGGTCTGCTCGATGTGGGGGCGGTGATGACGGCCGGGACGGAAGCGGGTACAGAATGGTTTATTGGGGAACAGGATGCGTGCAGGGAGGGAGTTTCTCCGATAGAGGAAGTGAAACGGAGTGCGGCTTATCTGAAAGCCGAAGGATGGATGGAATGAAGGTGCGTTTGCGACCGTCCACGGAGGCAGATTTCGCGTTTGTGTTTACGCTGAACAAAACCAACATGCGCCGGTACGTGGAGCGTTTGCGCGGATGGAACGACGCCGCCGAGCGGGCGGACATGAAACGAAAATTCCGACCCGGATCAGATCAGATCATCGAAGTGGACGGACGTCCCGCCGGCGTTTTCGCTGTGGATCGCCGGGCGGATGAGTGGCATCTGCGTCATATCGAGCTGTTGCCCGCTTTCCAAAACCGCGGGATCGGCACGGCTCTGATCCGGCAGCTGCTCGAGGAAGCGCATCAACAGGGGGTGGCTGTCACGCTGCAGGTGCTCAAAATGAACCCTGCCCGCCGTTTGTACGAGCGTCTGGGATTTCGCGTGGTGGGGGAAACGGAGATCAAATACCGAATGAAAGCAAAGGAGGAGAAACATGCGAATCGCCCTGTTTTCTGACGTTCACGGAAACGTGACGGCTCTGCAAGCGGTGTTGCGGGAGCTCCGCGAGCGGGGGCCGTTTGATGCCGTGGTGTGTGCGGGGGATATGGTCTTGATGGGTCCTTCCCCGGAGGAAGTGGTGGATCTCTTACGGGCAGAAGGCGTCAAAATGGTGCGTGGCAATTGCGATGATATGGTGTCGGGACTGCTTCCGATCGAGACAGAAGCAGGTTCCGATCCGGTACGGCTGGAACGGTTTCGTGTCCATGTCAAATGGACCCGCGAACGGTTGGGTGAAGAACGGCTGGACTTTCTCCGTTCGTTGCCGGTGACGCGGACATTTGATCCCGCTCCCGGTCAATCCCTGTTGGTATGCCATGCTTCTCCGTCATTTACGAACCAACCGTTGCCCCGTCCGGATCTGTTGAGAACGGAAGGCGCAAAATATTACGGTGATACGGAAGCACGCGTCATCGCTGTCGGTCATTGGCATCAGCCTTCCTTAACATTGTTGGGAGAGCGGATCGTGTTAAACGTTTCTTCCGTTTCCATTCCCATGGACGGACGGCCGATCGCCTGCTTCACGATCGCCGAATGGCGGGACGGCATTTGGAGCTTTGAGCAATATCGGGTGGATTATGACATTGCGCCGGAAATCCATCGGATCAGAGAACGGAATATGCCTTTGCCGCCGTGGCCCAAGCTGGAGGAATGATGGAAGACCGGGACATCATTACGGGTGCATGATGTCCGTGGGGCGGTGGTGCTAGTGGAGCATTTTTCGGAAGCGAAGACCAACAGGTGACGGTGAAACGACAGGTGTGACTCAATCCATCGCCTGGGACGGGTGTTTTGGGGCGAGTTCGTTCAGTTGTGAATTCGGTTTGTCCGTTTTCTTTGACGGAGACGGTTTTCTTCTCAAATTTGTTAAAGAAAGGAGCTGCGGAACCGATTGTTTCACACCGGATAAGGGATGGGCGTATCTCATTCAGTGAAGTGTGTTGCGATCAGTCCACAGCTCCTCGAGCGGGGAGGTGAAGGGGACAATGGAAGCGGAATCATTGTCCTTACTTCTATTATTCCCGCGATTTTCGTTGTTGAAAATAGAGAAAAATATTCCATCCAGAAATTGATAGGGATGCAGGCACTGAGGTGTCTGAGAGCGAAGTGGGTGTTTTTTGTCTGGTCCTGCGGTATAGTAAGTGTTGAAACCGGATCATGGATCAGGAGAAAGGTGGACTGTTTTCCACGATCAACCTTTCGGTCCGGCGATACGGGAGAGAGGAAATAAGCACACCTGGATCAAAAAATGAATGGGCCAGATATGCCCTTTGTAAAGGAGCGGTTGTGATGCATCAAAATCCGAGTGATGCCGTGCGGCGCGAAATTTTGTCGTCGGCCCGAAACATTGCCGTCGTCGGTTTGTCCGACAACCCGGAGCGAACCAGCCATATGATCGCCAAAGCCATGCAGGATGCCGGTTACCGGATTTTTCCCGTCAATCCCAATCTATCCGGTCCGGTGCTGGGAGAAAGGCCGTATGCCTCGCTGTTGGAGATCGAGGAGCCGATCGATATCGTTGACGTGTTCCGCCGCAGTGAGCATGTAATGCCGATTGCCAAGGAAGCGGTGGAGGCGGGGGCCAAAGTGCTGTGGCTGCAACAGGGGATTGTGAATGAGGAAGCGGCCGATTATGCCAAAAAACACGGCATGACCGTCGTGATGGATCGTTGTATCAAGGTGGATCATGCCTTGTTGGTACGGTGAGCAAACAGCGTCCATCGAGGTTGCATGCGGGATCAAACACAATCTGCAGTTGTCAGGCTGGGAACAAGCGGTGTCCTCAAAGGGTTCGGGTGGCCGGGTATGTTTACAGTTGAAGGCGTGTCTGAGGGGGCATTGTTTTTCCAGGCGAACGACGGACTGGATGCTTCGAAACGATAAGCGCGGGAGTAAGATCGCGGGTTGTTCCCTCCCGACGGAGCGAACTTGCCCGTGTTCTGATCTTCAAGGCTCCTGGCGGCTTTTTGCATTGCCTTCTTGCGGGCGCTGGTGGAGCGATCCGGGAAAACGGTGTGCGTGAGATTTGCCGGACATATTTTCGGCAATGGATGTACCCGAGCCACAGACGGTGTTTTCCTCTTCCGCAAAATTGGGTAGCCCAAGGTTGCAACACGTCGGAGTCCGGTTCATAATAAAAGTTAAGGAATGGTTAACAGTCAGCACATCAACGAACACCGAAGAGGTGATTCCGGTGGAAGCGATGAAGTTGTCCACGCTGGTACTGACTGTTTCACCCGATCTGTACGATCTGTTGAAGGAAGAGGAGCTGAACTCCCACATCGTGATCCGGGGAGACGTGTCTTCCATCGGACCGGAAGACCTGAATGAAATCATCGCTCGCACGATCGAGTATCATCATAGCGCCCCTTATCACTAAGGGGCGCGTTGTTGTGTTCATTCGTATTTCTTTTGCATCTCCTGCTGTTTCTGTTCGATGAAAGCCTGCAGCTTGTCTCTTTTCTCGGTCAAAATTTGATCCAATTTGTCATAGCGTTGTTGTCGGTATGATTCCAACGCATTGTATCGATCGATGATTTTGTTGCTCAGTTCGGAATACTGACCGTCCTGCAGCTTGTTTTTACGATCCAAAAATTCCAAGGCGCTATCCAGATGTTTGCGTTCCGTCTGCAGTTTGTTGTCGAACTGGCTGCCGGCATATCCGGCGATCAGCTCAAGACGTTGCCATTTGGCATTGTATTGATCGTTGACGTCCAGCCAGTTGGTGTTGCCCCAGTCGTTCCAGGCCAACCACATTTGGGTGTATTGCTCTTCCAGATACATCTCCAGATCCTGTTGATCCTTGGCCGTTGAATATTCCCCGCCCCCGGCATCGGCCACCGCCTGCAACGCTTTTTGTCCGGCATTGTCCACATCAAATCCGATAATGTTGACCACCGCCTGGATGTTGGATTGATGCAAAGACTGTGCCGCCGCTACCGGATCGCCGCCGCAAGTTTCAATGCCGTCGCTGACGATGTAGACGATATTCTCCGTATTTGGACCGTTGTGTGCGGCCAAGTCCGATTGGGCGTCCCGGATGGCCTTGGCGAGCGGGGTCCAGCCGGCCGGGCGGAAACGTCCCAGCGCTTGTTGGAATCGGGCGGCGTCGTAGGTACCGGAGGGATACACCACTTCGCTGCTGTTGCAGGACATCGCTTTGTCCTTGGCCTGATTGGTCCCTTTGTGACCGTAGACCCGCAGGGAAACGGTCGTCCCGTCCGGAAGCTGGGAGGCAAACCGCCCGATCGCCTCTTTGGCCTGTTCCATTTTGGTTTTCCCGTCAATTTTCCCGGCCATGCTGCCGCTGGCGTCCAGCAGGATGGCGACATTCAGCTTTTTGGCGTCCGGAGCTTGAACGCGCAAGTCATCCGGTGCTTTGTTGCGGATTTCGAAGGACGTGTCAAAGTGATCCAGCTTGTCCACGATCGGTTTGTAATTCTCGGCCAGATAATAGATCAGCCGGTTGTATAATTGATCGGTGGAAAGGCCGTTCGGCAATTTGGCCAATTCGCTTTGCAGGGCCGCCGCATCATAGTCGTAACCCGCATATTTGCCGGGTCCTTCCTTCACCATGCCTTCCGGTGTCGTGGCTGCGCGGAAATCTTCGGGTTTGATTTTTTGCCAAGGTTCAAGTGGTTCTGTTTTTTTGGCCTGTGGTTTTGTCTGACCCGGTTTGGATGTCTGGGCCGTTTGCATCAGCAAAGAGCAACCCGAAAGCAACAAAACGGAAAAAATGATGACAAAGGACAACCACTTCTTCACATGATCACCTCGGATGGATTGGGTTGACAAATTTCATGGTACAACACGTTGAAATGAAAATCACTACGAAAAAAGTTTGAATGTGAAAGGCCATCACATCGGCAATGACTGCTGCCGCTCGGCAGGAACCGTCTCCGTCGAGCGCAACAACCGGGGCAGGCGGAAACTCATGATCATGGCGTAAAGGATCAACCCGGCACCGGAGACGATAAACACCCGGCTCACCCCGATCCACTCGGCCAGCCAAGCGCCGACCATCGGGGCGATCAGGATGGCGGCGTTTTGTACGGCGGTGACGACGCCACTCACCCGTCCCATCAAGTGTTCCGGGGTTTCGGTTTGCAACAGGGTACTGAAGGAAACCGTGGAGAATGCGTTGATAAAACCGATCATCCACCAAATGCACACGTAAAAAACGAAGTCTCGTGGTAACCATCCCATGCCGCCAAGTCCTTTGAGTAAAGTGAGCAAGCCGAACAACACATGGGAGCCCAGGATCAGCCCCAACGGATGCGGGGCTTTTCGCCACGCTCCCAACACGATCGAACCGATCACGTTGCCGCAACCGACCACAGCCACCAGCGTGCCGTAGGCGGTGGAAGGCATGCCCATCACGCGGGTCCACACGGAACCCAAACCCTCGATCAAAAAGATCATCCACATGGCGATGGAGGAACAGATCAGACCGGACAGGAGAACCGACCGCGCCCCGATGTGACCGATTCCCTCGCGAAATTCCAACCAAAAGTGCTGTGTTTGCCGTTCTTCTTTCAGTGCCGATCTTGTTTTCGGTAAAAACATCAAAAAACAAGCGGATAACACGAAACCGACCGCTTCCACCAGAAAGGCCGTGTGCGGGGATGTCACCGTCAAAAGTGCCGCTCCCAGTGAAGGACCGATTATTTTGGCGGCGGTCAGCACCGCCTGACTGAGTGCGTTGGCTTGTTTCAGCAGATCGGCCGGGACGGTGCTGCGGATCATCCCTTGCCGTGCGGGGTCGAACATCGCGCCGCATGTGCCTTTCAAAAAGACCAGCAACAGGAGCAGATAGTAGTTGTCCACCCAGTACAGTCCCAATACGAGCAGTACCCGGGCGATGTCGCAACCAATCATGATTGTCTTGCGGGAGTAACGATCGCTCCATACGGCCAGGAGCGGCCCGCACATGATCCACGGCAAGCCGAAGACAACAAGAAACAGTCCCATTTCACCTGGACCCATTTTCCACTGAAACACCAAAATGGCGTTCAATGCGATGAAATCCAACCAATTGCCCAGATCGGAAAAAATCTGACCGCTCATCAACAGGCGGAATGGTCGGACTTTTAGCGGCAAGAACAGAGAGGCTTTCATCGTATACTCCCTTTCGACAAAAAATGGGATCACCCTGTTTTCTTATCCCATTGTAGCAATTTTCGGACCGTCATATCAGTGTAATTCAAAAAATAGGGAATAATAAGCCCGTTGTCGAGTGAGAGGGAAAACACAGCCTTTTCGAATGGGGATACCAATGTCGTCGGATGGGAAAGTGCTTCCGCCCTCTCGCAAGTCCGACGGAATTTTGATACAATCAAGCCGAGGAGTGTGCAATGCAAAACCACAATGCGAGCGGTGACTCGTGAAACAAGCGGAAACAGGCTTGGATGCAGCCATCGCGGATGGAGTGGGTGGCCACGCCGGATGAAGAGAGAAGCCCGCGACTTTGGCTGTGTGAGCAAGCCTGCTTACGGAAAAGCCAAGATTTGGATGTCTTCCAAGGGGGTACTCACAACCGCATGCCTGCTGAGCAGACCAAAGAATTGTGTGTGTTGACTCGTGAGAAGCTGAAAGAAGCCAAGACGATGCTGGAGTCCTTTCTGAACTACACCAGTGTTCCGCAGTTGTTGGAAGAGACCGGTGACCAAGAGGGGATGGAGGAATATTACCGGGAATTTCTGAGTGACCTCCGGCACTTGAGTGTGGCCTGTGAGATCGGTTATGAGAAGGTCAGCCTTGTTCTCCGCCGGGCCAAGTTCAATCAGGATTTCGCCGAAAAAGTCCTGAACGAGATCGTGCACACGTGCGTGTACAATTTCTACTATCCCCGGAACGAAGTGTACGAAGAGGACGGGCGGTACTGCTACACCAGCATGGACGCGATTTCGTTTCGCAGGAAGCCGGCAGAGTCGCTTCGACAACTCGTGCTGTCGCTCTCCAAAATCTTTGAACAGCTTCGCGACGAGCTGGAATATTACGAGACGGACTACATCACGCGGGTGCGGATGCAGAAGCACATCACCAACGTATCATCCGCAACGTGAATATCATAACGGAAAAAATGAGCGGGAGAGAAAAATCCCGCTTTTTTTCGTGAAAAATTTGTCGAAAAACCGTGACAAGAATTGTCGAATGCGATACAATCAAAGCGTTATTCCGTGGCACGGTTGTGATCGGCATAGGTGTGAAATGCTTCGGATCGAGCAGAAAAAGGGAAGAGGAGGAATCTTTCATGGCAGGCTCCGGCACGGCACTGGGGTCCGATTGGTCTTTTCAACCTTCGGACAAGCTCTTGGGTTCCCTTGATTACCGTCGTTCCCGCGCGCGTTTGCTGCGCCGCATCGCATCGGATCCGCAAGCCTCTCACTATCTGGAATTGGCTTGGTTGGAATACCGCAAGCGCCATTATGAAGCGGCCAAAGAAACGGTGGAAAAAGCCCTTCAACAGATGCCGCAATCAGCCGAAGGATATTTGCTTCTCGCCATGATTTTCGAACGGTTGGAGCAAACGGCGGAAGCCGGAGAGACGTATCGCAAACTCCTGCGGGAACATCCCGATTTCAGTCCCGCCTATCGCGAATACGCCCGGTATCTGCTCGCAACGGAAGGGATGTTGCAAGCGGCGGAATCGCATTTGTTGCGCGGTTTGGAGTTGAATCCGCGTGACGGTCTGGGACACGCCCTGCTGGCGGAAGTGTATGCCGGTACAGGTCGGCGGCGGCAGGCGCTGTTGCATTTGGAAATCGCCAACTGGTATCACGAAGGGGACACGCTTTTGCACCAGCGTTGTGCCAAAGTGTTGATGCAAGTGGGGGAATTTCATCAGGCCGTGGAACACCTCCGGTTGGCAGTCGAAGCCGACCCGAGAAACAAAGAGATCCGTTCCCTGTTTCGCGTCGTGAAACGTTCGCAGGAAAAGAAGCGCGCCTTTTCGTTCCCGGTATTTCCGTTCTTTCGCAAAAGGGTTCGCTCTTAACTTTTCCTCAAGAAAAATTCAAGCAAATATCGACAAATTTCGAGAATAATGGTACAATGTCCAACGAAGGTGAACGATGTTCATCTTCCTTGCTCAATCGTGCCGGTCATCGGTGCGCAGATCCCATGACCACTCACGCATGGGATCCGGCTGGCAACAGCCCGTAGCTTTAAGCTACCACGCTTCATAACTCCTAATCTTGACCCTCTTTCATGTGGCCAGGAATCTCCTGGTCTTTTTCTTTATGAGCGGGTATTGACCGATCCGATAAAATCGGGTATCCTATAATTGATATTGAGAATCAATATCAATTAAGCTTTTGATCCTTCCCTTTTGATGGAATGTGCATGAAACCCCTTTTGCCTGCCTGCCCGGCGGGCTTTTCTTTTTATCCGTTGGGGGAGTTCGGTTGACGATGATTCTTCAGCGGGGTAAGCTGAGAGAAAACCATGTGTACCCTACGGGCGCGGGTGAGGTGAAGGGAATGATGTCTTCGGGCGAGTGGACCGCCATATGCGGTCGCGTGGTACTGGCGGATGGCATATTGGATGACGGAATGGTGGTTTTTCAGGGGGAACGAATCCTGTATGCAGGTCCGTGTTTGGAGGAGTACGGGCAACGGGGGGTTGTGCAAAAAACGACCGGGTTTATCTGGCCCGGCTTGATCGATGTACATGTTCACGGTGCAGGTGGAGCGGATGTGATGGACGGAACGCCGTCATCGCTTCGCACCATGGCGAAGACATTGGCACGACACGGGGTTACCGGTTTTTTGGCTACGACCGTGACGATGGATCGCCCACGTCTGGAGAAGGCATTGGCCAATGTGGCCGCAGAAGCTCCACGAATGCGGGAAGGTGCGGAAGTATTGGGGGTCCATCTGGAAGGGCCGTGGATTTGTCCGCGTCATCGTGGTGCACAAAACCCGGCGTACATCACCGATCCCCGACCGCAAGATGCCGAATGGGCATGGAATGCCTCTGACGGATGGCTCAGATGGGTGACATTGGCCCCGGAACGTCCGGGAGCGCCGGAGTTGATTCGCCGTTTTGCCGATCGCGGTGTGGTGGTTTCCGCCGGTCACACAGGTGCGACATATGAGGAGATGCAGGAAGCGATCGCTGCCGGGGTGACACACGCCACGCACTGTTTCAATGCCATGACCGGTCTTCACCACCGTCAACCGGGGACAGTCGGAGCGGTGTTGTCGGATGACCGCTTGACAACAGAAGTGATCGCTGACGGCTTTCATGTTCATCCCGCAGTGATTCGCTTGCTGGCCAAGGTGAAGGAACGGGACAGTCTGTTGTTGATCACCGACGGCATTCGTGCCGTTGGACTCCCGGACGGCAGATATGAGCTGGGAGGTCTGACCGTATATGCCAAAGCGGGGAAAGCGACGCTGGAGGACGGTGGATTGGCCGGCAGTTTGCTGACGATGGATGAAGCGGTTCGCAATATGGCGCGTTATGCGCATATCCCCCTATGGAAAGCAGTCCGTATGGCATCCCTCGCACCTGCGAAAAAACTGGGGTTGGATGACCGGATGGGCAGTCTGGAAACCGGGAAACTGGCCAATATTGTGTTGACGGACGAAAATTGCCGGGTTCTTCGCGTATGGGTCAAGGGGCGCTTGATCGCAGAAGCGGAGAAAAAGGAGTGAAGAGATGCACCATGGGTTTTCATCCGCTGTATCTAGCTTTTTTTTCGCACTATCACACTGAGGAGTATTGGGAGGCGCACGAAGTACTGGAGGAGCTGTGGCAAACCCAGCGGCACAACGATTTTTACCATGGCCTGATCCAAGTGGCTGCGGTGATGCATCAGCTGAAACGGGGAAAAATCCGCGGCGCCCGCAAGCTGGCCCGCTCCGCGATCGGATATTTGTCGCCTTTTTTCCCTGAGAAGGACGGTGTCAATGTGAGCCGCGTGCTGGAGTGGTTGCGGCAGTGTCTGTCTACGCTTCCCGAAGAATCGTCGATCCTCGACCCTCAGGAAGTGGAGGCACTGGGGCTGGGTGTCTGTCCTCTGCCGGCTCTGCACCTGGAGAACGGGAATGAATCGCATGATGAAGGCGGTTCAGACGCCTCTTGAGAACAAGAACGGACGGGTGATGGAGCCATCGCGAGAATGGTTGTGCCCTGATCATGGATCGACTTGCGTGAAGGGTGACCATTCGTTAGTGGAAACGGAAGCGAGCGGAAAAAGGCTTAACCGGACGCGTCCCGGTTCATCAGATGATAGTCCCCCGGTTTTGGGCGGACTTTTTTTTGAAATACAAAGAAACGGTATGCACCATCCGCCCGTGTTCTCAATAAGTTAGAGGTAGAATGAGGCAAAGGAGAGAGAACGATGAAAGGGCGCAGATGGACGGAAGAAGAAGATCGTTTGCTGGTAGACACCGTTCTCCGCTGTATCCGGGAAGGTGGATCACAATTGGATGCGTTCGCTGAAGTAGGCGAAAAGGTGGGTCGAACACCCGGTGCCTGCGGTTTTCGGTGGAACGCGGTGTTGAGGAGAAAAGAAGCGGCCGCTTTTCAGGAAGCCAAGCGGCAGCGTGTGGCCAAACAATTGAAAAAACGACAATCCGCGGAGCAGTTCCACTTTCGGGACATCCTCTCGTTTCTCCAAAAACATGGGGAAGAGTGGGAACGAACTCGTAAGCGTATAGAGGAGCTGGAAAACAAGAAAAAAGAGCAGGAGCAGGAGTTGGCACGACTGATGGCGGAGCGAGAACAACTCACCCAACCCGTTTTTAGCGGGGATTCGATGAGCCGATTGCTGAAGCAGTATCAGCAACTGCTGAAAGTGATGCAGGTGTTGCGTAAGTCGGACCCGATTGTATCGGAAGCGAGACAACGGATGACCGTACCTGCCGACCCGACGGAAGCCGATTCTTTATTGGATCAGACGAGCGTGGATACGAACAGTGACTCCCATTCATAAACTGAGTTAGAGAGTCAGCCGAGAAAGAGGTGCAGTCGTTGTCCCGTTCGTGGAGTGAAGAAGAGGACCGGAAGTTGATCCATTGGGTGACTTTGTGTCAAAAGGTGGGATTGGCAAAAAAACAGGTATTTGAAAAAACAGCAGAAAAAATCGGAAAAACGCCGAACTCTTGTTATGAACGGTGGAAGCAGATTCAAAGCGCCCCCCAAGAGACATTGTGGATCTCGTCGAAAAGATTTCGAAACCAATGGGAACGGGAACAAAAGCAACTGTCAGAACGAATCAATAAGTTGGAGAAACTGGTCGAATCCCAACAAAAGCAATACGAAACGTTGTTAAAAGAGAATCAGAAGCTGAAAGGTGACATGAAGTTTTTTGAGATGATGCTGCTGGAGGAGTATCATTTGTTGCTGGAGTTGTTGGGCAAACGAAATCATGCGCGCATTCATGATTTTTGATTGCAAGTCGTATGGTCCGGATTGGCTCCCCCTTTTGTAAAAAAGGGGGTTTTGTCGATAACGAACAAAGGACCCTGTTGCGGGTCCTTTGCAAAAACGATGGATGGAAAAGTCCCCTGAGGGAACAGGGGAGCAACAGGTCAGCATCAGTAACCGAAGCCGACACCGGCGAAGACAAAGATAGTGGCGATGACCAACAGGAAGATCAGCAGTCGGCGCAGGCCGATGCCGAAACCGTAGCCGTAACCGTAGCTCACGCGATCGTCCCCTTTAACAGAATTTTGTTTTTGCTGTCGTCCTTAGTAGCCACCAAAACCGACACCGGCGAAGACGAAGATGGTGGCGATGACCAACAGGAAGATCAGCAGTCGGCGCAGGCCAATGCCGAAGCCGTAGCCATAACCGTAGTAGCCCATTTTCTCCCCTCCTTTCAATGGCATCATGGGATGTCGGTCAACACTAGTAACCGAAGCCGACACCGGCGAAGACGAAGATAGTGGCGATGACCAACAGGAAGATCAGCAGTCGGCGCAAACCGATGCCGAAGCCGTAACCGTAACCATAGCCCATGGATCGTCCCCCCTTTCTTTCTATCTCAAAATGAAGCTAACAAGTGTAACCGAAGCCGATACTGGAGTAAACGAAGATATGGGAAATTACCAACAGGAAAATCAGGAGGCGGCAGAGGCCGAAGCCAAATCCGTAGCAGGCATTTCGGCTTCCTCCTTTTGTTCCCGGTTGCTATACCTTATGCTATGCAGATTTTCGGTGTACAGGCGGATACCCGTGGGCAAAAGAACCAATTACAGAAAGTCGTCGAAAGCGCCGAAAAACCAGAAAATCGTGGCGATGATCAGAAGGTACAGCAACAGTACTCTGTAAACAGCGTTCTCGTAGTAAGGGTAGTCGTACCAGTAATCCCACAAGGGCCAACACCTCTTCTTTTTTTGCTGCGGTGAGGGTGATGTTTTAGCATATTCCATTTTGCAGCAGACGGTTTTTGAACGTCTGTCCCGTTTTGATGTGCGGCGGGATTTGGGCGCCCAAACGGGGCGGTTGTCCGTTCCGTGCCCGGTGTCCCGACATAAGGTGAAGGGAGGATATTAACTGATGGAGGGATTGGACATGGCGGGACGCGAGCCGTCTATCAGAGAGTTGACGCATATGATCAACTCCATTTTGGGCCAACAGGTGTTGACCGAACAGCAGTTGCAGGGCATTTTGGAAGGTGCCAGAAGAGCGGGGGAAAGAGGCGGCATGAGTGCCGTGTTGGACTATTTGCTCCATGTGACGCAAGCCGACGTGGACAAGAAGGAATTGCAACAATTTGCCGATTCGGTTCGTTCCAACCCACAGATGGGCATGGATATCTTGCATGGCAAACGAAAACGTCCCGGTGGCGGGGGAAGGCGCTGACAAGAAGGAAAAGTTCACCGGACAAAAGTTTTAACTGACATATCCAGGACGCGGAACGCTGTCGGCAGTCTCGACGGGTCTCCCGTCTTTTTTCTTTTTTAGCTGACCGCTGGTATAGCGATCAACAGGAAGACCAGACTAATGTCATGGAATAACGGAAGTGCAGGATTGAGAAGAAGGTGTGGTTTGATGCAAATCAAAGCGGTGGAAACATACCCATTGTTTTGGCAACTCTCGGAGTCTTACGGTGATGCCAACGGATGGAAAAATTATCGGGCAAGTATGTGGTTTCGGATTTGTACCTCTTCTGGCCTCACGGGGTGGGGAGAGTGTACGGACTGGCTACCCACGTTGGTGAAGGGTTTCAAAGATCGTGTCATTCCTTATTTGCTCGGCAAATGTTGTCTCAACCGCGGCGAGCTGGTGGCCACTGTCCGCAAGTGGCATCCGCGCATCGCGGCGGGTCTCAGCATGGCGCTGACAGAGATCGTAGCCAAACGTGCAGGGTTGTCAGTTTGCGATTTGTGGGGTGGCCGGAGGAGAAACGAGGTGCCGGTCTACGCCTCCTTCCAATCCTACACGGATCGGCCCGACTGGATCGACCGATCCGTTCACATGGTGAAACAAGCGGTTGACAAGGGCGGATTCAGTCTGGTCAAGGTAAAAGTGGGCGGAAAGCCGATCAAAGAAGATCAACAGCACATCGCCGCATTGATCTCCACCCTGCGGGGAGCCGTGAAGTGGGCGGTGGATGCCAATCAGAGTTACGACATGGCTGCAGCCAGTCAGTGGATCAAAGTATTTAGCGAAAACGATCACTGGTTGTGGTTTGAAGAACCGCTTCCATTGGATTCGGTTGCCGCTTACCGGATGTTCAGGTCTCGATGCCCGATTGCGGTTGCGGGGGGAGAAAACGGTTCGAAACCGCAGCGCTTTCTATACTGGTGGCAGCAGGGTGTCTTGGATGTGATCCAACCGGACCCGGCTCATCTGGGTGGAGTGGGAAATTTCCTCGATACGCTCCGGATGGCACGTAATCTCGGGGTGCGAGTTTCCCCGCACGCGTTTGACGGGATATTGTCCCGGCTATACGCCGTACTGGCACAAAGCTGTCTCCCGCCATGGAGCAAAATGGCGGGAGAGGATGTCGAGCCGGTGGAGTGGGATGCAATGGAGAATCCGTTATCAAACCTGTTGCCCGTTCAACCGGTCGGAGGACGGGTTCGCGTACCGAACGGACCGGGAATCGGGGTGGAAATCGAACCTCGTTCACTTCAACAATATTTGTGGGACGGTACGATCTATTATTAAATTGGAAGGGAACGTACATATGTTCGCAGAATGAGTAAGAGGCGCAACCGGTTCAACATGTTGACAAATGGCAGGAGGGATTGAACGTGATCGAGAAATTGACGCATGTCACCTTGGTGGTGGATGACTATGATCGGGCACTGTCGTGGTACTCGGAAAAATTGGGATTCGAGGTACAGGACAATGTCGAATACGGTCCCGGTTACCGCTGGGTGACGGTTTGTCCCCGGGAACAGCGGGATGTCGTGATTGTGCTTCACAAACCGCATGAGACGGAGACGGCACTCAAAACGGGCAATGCGTCCCACTGGGTGTTCAGCACCCGCGACTGTCGAAAAACGGTGGAGGAACTGCGCAACCGGGACGTGAAGATCGTCCGAGAGCCGGAGGAAGTGCCGTGGGGTGTACAAGCCGTCTTTGAAGACCTGTACGGCAACCACTTCGTGCTGGTCCAACCGGCTGAAGGAATGTAGCGGCCGCACTTGCCAATCCCCTCACACGTTCTCTATGCTGAAATGGGAGCAGGGAACGGAGAGGGGGTTTTTTCATGCGGATTTTGGTGGCGGAGGATGATCCGGCCGTTTGCGAAATGCTGTCATTATTTTTCGATAAAGAAGGGTATGCCGCCCAATTTGTCCATGACGGCCAAGCGGCATGGGAAATGTGGAAAAGTCAGCCGTACGATATGTTAATCCTGGATTGGATGTTGCCCAAAATGGACGGAATCACGATTTGCCGACGCGTCCGTCGGGAATCGGATGTACCCATCATCCTGTTGACAGCCCGGATACAAGAGTCAGATCAGGTGTTGGGTTTGGAAATCGGGGCGGATGATTACGTGACCAAGCCGTTCAGCCCATTGGCGTTGATGGCCAGGATCAAAGCGATCCGACGGCGGTGTTCGCTCAAGGAGGGAGACAGAGAAGAAGACTGGATTCGTACCCGTCATTTTGCCGTACGTCGTGAAACGAAGGAAGTATGGCGGGACGGCGTGAAGATTGAGCCATTGACACCCAGGGAATTTGATCTGTTGTGCCATTTTCTGCGTCATCCGCGCCGCGTGTTTTCACGCGAGGAGTTGTTGGATGCCGTCTGGGGATACGATTTCTATGGAGACGAGCGCACGGTGGATGCGCATATCAGGCGGTTGCGAAAAAAGATTGCCGTCCCGGGGAAGGAATGGATCCATACCGTGTGGGGTGTGGGGTACAAGTGGGAAGAGGCGGAAGTCGATGAAGAACGGTAAGTTGTTTCACAAGATGTTGGCCGCACAGATCGCGGTGTTGCTGACGGCTGTCATGCTGATGTCGGCCATCACATCCGTGGCCGTACAAAAATTTTTGTATCAGCAGAAATGGAAGGAATTGCGGGAGATCGGCCAGTTGGTGATTCCCAGTACCCCTACGGACGGCGAATTGGTACGTCGATGGAGGCAGTTGCGACCGGTGTTGGGTGCCAGAGACATCCATGTACTGCAAGTGGATGGACGCGGACGGGTATTGTTTCCCGTCGGGTTCAGGGGAAACAGTGTGACGATCAGCTCCGATGTGAGAAACAGGTTGATGCGTGGAAAAGTGGTGGAAGGGAGGGATAGAATCGGGAACCAACCGGTGACATGGGTGATTTTCCCCGACCGGAGACAAACCGATCTGCGGGCGTGGATTCTTTTTTCCCCCGTGGAAGGAATCAACCGGGCAATCCGGCGGATCCGTGCCGGACTCCTGTTGGCGGCATCGATCGCGTTGGTGGTGGCATTGGTGCTCAGCGGATGGTTCACACGGGGATGGGTCCGCCGTATTGAGGTCTTGCGCAGGTTGACCGGTGAGATTCGGCAGGGTCGTTATCACGCACGTGCGGAGGTGGAAAGCGGCCCGCTGGAGTTGATGGAGCTGACCCGTGATCTGAATGCCATGGCTGAACGGTTGGCGGAATGGGAAAAGGAGATCCGTCAATTCGAACTGCGCCGGCAGCAGTTTGTCTCGGACGTTTCCCATGAATTGCGCACACCGCTCACCTCCATTCGCGGGTGGTTGGAAGGATTGGAGTCCCGTATGGTGACGGAAGAGGAGCGAATGCGGGCGGTGGCGTCCATGAAGCGGGAGACGATGAGGTTGATTCGGTTGATCAACGAATTGCTCGATCTGGAAAAGATTCGGTCGGGGACAATCGAGTTGAAACAGGAGCAGATTCCAATCGCCGAGGTATTGGAGATCGTGGTCGAACAACTGGGTCCCGTCGCCGAGGAAAAAGGATTGCGGTTGGAGATCGATGCACCTCGTGACCTGATGGTTATCGCCGATTACGACCGATTGATGCAAATCCTCATCAATCTGGTGAAAAATGGACTCCAATTCACCGAGCGTGGATGGGTGCGTGTCACGGCTGACAAAACCGACGGTGGAACCCGGATCTGTGTGGAGGATACGGGGATCGGGATGACGGAGGAGCAATTGGCCCGGATCTGGGATCGATTTTTCAAAGCCGATCCCTCCCGATCGCGGCAGGGAGGAGAAACGGGTCTGGGATTGGCGATCGTCCGTCAATTGGTGAAGGCTCACGGCGGTCAGATTCGGGTGGACAGCACACCGGGGAAAGGCACCTGTTTCACCGTTTGGTTGCCGGATGGAAACGGCGGGTGATTCGGATGCCCGTTTTGATCTTCTTCCTTGCATGGTCTGATTATGATTTTTCGTCGCAGCTTCGTCATCATTTCGTCATGATTTGTGGTTAAGATAATAGACAAAAGTCATGACGGGAGTGAGAAGCATGCGCAAACTGAAAAAGGTGGTCATCACGGGAACCGCGGCGGGACTGTTGATAGGCGGCGTGCTGGGCGTTCATCACATCGCGCAGGCAAAGCAAAGCGGATCGTCCTCGGATTCGTGGTTCGCATCCACGGCCCGCACTCAGTTGTTGACGAGTGGCGGGACAACAACGGATGCGAAAAAGGACAAACAGGCACTGGTGCAACGGGTGGCGCGGTATTTGGGCGTCAGTGTCACTGAGATCCAGTCGCTGACGGAGCGGGGTATCCAACCCCGACAGCTGGTGCCGGCGGCAGTGATCGCCAAATTGAGCAGACAGAAAATCGAGACGGTTCTGGCGGCAAAAAAGGGGAAAACATGGGGGCAAGTGGCACAATCTTTCCATGTTGACCGTCAGGCGTTCAGACGGGAACTGTCGCGTGTGCTGCCGAAGCATCGTTTGCTCCGGCTGTTCATTCAGCGTCATCCTGAAGTCGCGTTGCAGACGGTGTCCGCGTACTTGGGAAAAGATCCGCTGCAACTGGCGCAATTGATCAGACAATCTCAATTAAAGCCGAGAGACGTGATCAAAGCGGCGGTGTTGGCCAAGGCCAGCGGAAAGGACATCGCACAGGTGGTCGCGATGAAAACGTCCCAAAACACTTGGCGCGATGTGGCGCAATCGTTGGGATTGAAGCGGGAGGATGTCCGTGATGAAGCACGACAGTTGAAAAAGTTGTTCCGCCAACAGTTGAAAAAATGGCATGACCAACATCGTTCCGATGAATCCGGTGACAAAAAAACCTCTTCAACCGGCAAAACCGACGATCAGCTGCAAACGGAACGCTTGCTGGACGGGTTCGATCCGTTCTCAGCATCGTCTGATACATTGTGAGCAATCCATAGTCGAAGGCCCGCTCTTCTGGGAGCGGGCGTTTGTATTTTCTCAGAAACCTTGCAGCGTGTTCCACACTTCCAGTTTGGTTTGCACCTTGTTGATGATTTCATTGGTGAATTCAGTTGTCGTGGCGTTGCCGCCCAAATCGGCTGTTCGCACTCCTTCGCGCACCGTTTCGATCGTGGCTTCGTAAATGGCGCGAGAGGCGGCGCTGGCTTTGGGATCATTGAAATAAGTGAGCAGAGAAGCACCTGCCAGTATCATGGCCATGGGATTGGCGATATTTTTGCCATACAACGAAGGAGCAGTCCCGTGCGGCGCTTCCGCCATTACCACTTTCGGGTTGAAATCTTCGTCGAAGCTCATCAGGATCGATTCGGCACCGGCGATCGATCCGAACAACTGCAATACCATATCACTCAGGCAATCACCGTCCCGGTTGAGGGCCGGGATCACCATCGGTTCTCCCGAGCTGTTGAGCAGCAAGGCATAAGTGGCATCGATCAGTTGCGGCTCGTAGCGCACTTCGGGATACCGCTTGCTGGCCGCGTCCATTTCTTCCTTCAGCATGCCTTCGTATACCGGACTGACGGTGTATTTGGGGCCTCCGAACACTTTGGCGTTTGTCTTCTTGGCGTGGCGGAAGGCGAACTCAGCCACGGCACGGCACGTTTTGCGGTCGATTTTTTCCGTCCGGTACGCCACTTCATCCATTCCTTCGCCTTCGCGCCATTCCTTGGCGCCATAGGCATCACCGACCGCCATCCGAATGATGGAGATCGGGGCATACGTACCGGCGACCGGTCGCACACCGGGGATTCTGCGTCCTGTTCGGACGATCACCTTGCCGTCGATTTCCCGCCGCAGGATGGCGTTGGGACTGCCCACATCCCCTTTTTCCTCAGGTGTAATCGTGGCCGCTTTCAGACCGAATCCGGTCCGTTTCATCGCTTGCGCCGCTTCCAATACGACTTGGTTGTTCGTTTTCCGGCGGTTTTCCAGACTGAGGTCAAATTCCAGAAACTCCAAGTCCAATCCGATCACGTTGGGATCGAGAACACGCAGTGCTTCTTCCAACAACTCCTGACCCGTCTGGTCCCCTTTCATCACGACGATCGATTTGACATTCGACATGATGTGTTCTCCTTTCTCCACGGTCTTATTTGCAGGGCGTGTCTGATGGATACGTTCGCTCCGCTTGTGCACATTGCCCTTGGCCGGCATGCTTGTTTTTCGGCTTCTGCGTTCAGTTTGGCAACTCAAAAAACATGGCTGCCCGTTGGATTGATCAGACACCCCTGGAGCTGGATGGGGATATCGGAATGATCTCCATTTCATGTTGCGAAACTGTGTTTCATTTCTCACCTATCCCATTATAGCGCGCGCAATCCATTACGACCAGCGGGAAAGATTCGAACAACTTTACAGGATTTCGGATAGTCTTTCCCGACCGACTGTGATAGGATGCAGGTGTGAAAAAGAATTCCCCGCAGTCGATCCGAAAGATAGAAAGGAGGGAAAGGAATGAATCATGGACGGATCGGCAGGTGGAGCATCACAGCATTGGTGGTGTGGGTGTTGATCTGTCTTCCGTCGGCCGTTCCGAGTCCGCTCAACATCCACAGCCCGTTGCCGGAGGTGGACGCCACTTGGGTGAACAGGACGTTGGCCCGAATGAGTCTGGACGAAAAAGTGGGCCAGATGTTTATGGTGGGTTTCCAACCGGACAGATGGGGATCGTCCGCCGGCCTCTCGGCCCATGCCCGTGAACTGATCCGCCGTCATCATGTGGGCGGTGTCATCCTGTTTTCGCGCAACATCCAAAACCCCCGCCAGGTGGGGGAGTTGACCAATCAGTTGCAACAGATGGCCGTGGCGTTTGAGCCGCATGTACCACTGTTGATCGCTGTCGACCAGGAGGGTGGGGAAATCACCCGAGTCGACGGGGCGACGGAGTTTCCCGGCAATATGGCACAGGGGGCTACGTTTGATCCGGATACCGCATACGCATCGGCCAAAACGGTGGGACGGGAATTGCGCGCCATGGGGATCAACCTCAATTTGGCCCCGGTGTTGGATGTAAACAACAATCCGGCCAACCCGGTGATCGGGGTTCGTTCGTTTGGCGAAAACCCCCGGATGGTGGCTGAGATGGGCACGTCAGCCATCCGCGGTTACCATGAGGGGGAGGTGCTGACAGCGGTCAAGCATTTTCCGGGACATGGCGACACCCATGTCGATTCGCATGTCGGACTGCCGTCGGTAACCCATGATCGCAAACGGCTGGATGCGGTTGAGCTGGTGCCGTTTCGGGAAGCCATCAGGGGTGGTGCCGATATGGTCATGACCGCACACATCACCTTTCCGGCGATCGATCCTGCACCGGGTACGCCCGTCACGTTATCTCACCGGGCGTTGACCGGTCTATTGCGGGAGGAGCTGGGTTTTCAGGGAGTGATTATTACGGACGACATGGAAATGGGCGCCATCGCCAAACGATTCGGTACACCGCAAGCCGCCGTTCGGGCCATCCAGGCGGGAGCGGACATGGTCCTGGTTGCCCACTCTCTTTCCGCACAACGATCCGCGATTGCGGCGGTCAAACAGGCAGTCCAAAGCGGAAAGATTTCCGAAGAGCGGATCGATGAGTCGGTTCGTCGCATTTTACGTCTAAAAGCGGAGCGGCTGGGCAAACATGCCGTCGCCAAACAAGTGTATGCGCACCCGGACGAAGCGGAGCGGGTGGTGGGATCACCACAGGCGGCCCGGCAAGCCGAAGCGGTTGCCGCACGCGCCGTCACGTTGGTGCAGGATCCGGACCGACGTCTGCCCTTGCGCCCCGGGTGGTTACCGCGTGTGCTGGTGGTTTCACCCGAAAAACCGGTGGCCTTGAGCCGACTGTTGTCTGATGCGGGATTTCGTGTGGAAACATTGGGAATTGACGCCGATCCCGCAGCGGCCGAGCGGAGACGGGTGGTGGAAAGCGCAAAGGACGCTGATGCAGTGGTCGTGGGTCTCACCGGTGCCGTATTGCATCCACAGCAGGCGGAATTGGTCCGCCAATTGGAGGGGACAGGGAAACCGGTTATCGCCTTGGGCCTGAATACGCCTTATGATGTGGCTAAATTGCCGAGAAACACGACGTACTTGGCTTTGTACGGTTCCAATCCCGTATTGCTGGACGCAGCTGTAAAGGCGCTGACGGGTCGGATGCCGTTAAAAGGCAGACTGCCGGTCTCCATACCTGGAAAGTATGCTGCAGGAGCCGGGATGCTCATCGACCGAACGGCTCAACCGGGTCGTTAACGTTTTTCTTCTGAAATGTTGGGGAAAGAATGGGGCGAGGAGGGGCAGTCCGATGTGGATTGCAATCAGTTTGATGGTGATCGCGGTTTCGTTTTTGGTATTGGTCATTTTTTTGGTCATTTCCTTAATGAAATGGAATCATGCGGTGGAATCGGTGGAAAAAGCCGTTCAACAAGTGGAGGAACAATTGTCGGAGACATTGCGGGAATCCCGGTCCACTATGCAGGAAGTGCGGATGTTGGTTGCCGATGTCCGTGAGAAGACCGGCCGGATTGATCCGCTTCTTCGATCGCTCCACACCGCGGGGACCAGTTTGCAGGAGCTTTCCACCGGTCTTCATCAACAAGTGATATCGGTGCGCCGCCGACTGGGCGGTTTGTTGTCCGTGGTGGGGGCGGTTTTGGAGTGGTTTCTTCAACGGCAGGGACCCCGCGATAAATAAAGCAGATTTGGGAGAGAGGAGTGTGGCCGATGGCGAAAGAAACGGGTGGAAGGAATTTTTTGTTGGGGGCTGTTGTGGGTGGTTTGATCGGAGCGGCTGCCGCCTTGTTGTTGACACCCAAAACCGGTCGCGAGATGCGGGAAGAGCTGGGCAAGCGCTGGGATATAGCCAAAGAGAAAGGGCGGGAGTGGATGGAAGCGATCAGGGAACAGGCTGACATCAGCCCGGAACAATGGGAGCAGGTCAAGGAAGTGGCCAAGTCCAAATGGATCGAATTGCGTACAACGTCAGATAACATGCGAAAGGAACGGATCTTGGTCGACATCCCTGAAATGCAAAGGGAACCGTCAGACACCCGGAAAGACGGATGATGCAAAAGAAGGAAGGACGGAACCAGTCTCCCGGCCGGCTTCCGGCTGACCGGTTGGGAGACCTTTTTCAGGCGGGCGCAGCGACGCAAGGAACGAGAGGAAAAAGTTTACCCGGAACAAAAGAGGAACGCAGAAAATGGAAAATATTACAGGTGTTTGAGGATGGACGGGCGGGTAATAATCCATCAGTTCCCCCGGGCGCTTCCTGATCAAGGGACATCCTGACAAGGTCTGTGTCTAACCCGTTTGGACAAATCATATACATGGGACAAAAAGGTCCAAACGAGGTATGATAATGAATAAAGAAATTGTGTACGCGCTCTTGGCTGCGCTCAGTTTCGGGATCGCGCCCGTTTTTGAAAAGCTGGGATTGGCTCGGACCGATCCCGCCTTGGCGCTGTTCATCCGCGCGTCAGTCACAACGATGCTGGTCACTTCGTTTCTGGTGACTTCCGGCAAAGCACACCTGTTTCGTACCACAGACGTCCAGTCGTTGGTGTTTGTCGTGCTCGGCGGTGTATTTGGTGTGCTGTTCGCCCAGTTTTTTTATTTTAAAGCTTTGCAATACGGAGAGATCGGCCGTGTTATGCCGATCGTGGGCGGCTTCCCCGTTATCGCCTATTTCTTTTCCATTATTGTGTTTGGCGAATCGGTTACCATTACCAAAATGATAGGCGTTGTGTTGGTGGTGGCAGGGGTGCTGCTGTTGGGAGACACCAAAGGATCTTGATGGCGGAAAGGATGGAGGAAATGAGCGAGTTGCCGTTGATCACCTCGGAGGAACAATGGGAGTCTTGGTTGGAAGATTCCCGGAAACAGCCGTTGTTGTTGTTGAAACACAGTACCCAATGCCCGATCAGTGCCGGAGCATTTGAAGCGTTTCGCGCTTTTGCCGGCACCTCGCAGGCCGAATCCGTCCGTATGGGCGTGGTCACCGTGATTGAACATCGTCCGGTCTCCAACGCCATCGCGGAACGGCTGCAAGTCAAGCATGAATCACCGCAAGCATTGCTCATCAAGGATGGAAAAGCCGTCTGGCACGCTTCCCATTGGAACGTGACGGAAGAAAGTCTGGCACAAGCAGTAGCCGCACACATTGAAAAATAGGTTTTAACGGGAGAATGGGGAACAGAGGAGGTTGTCATGAGCTCAAAGGAAATGCGAGTCTCGTCGCGGAAGTTGGTGGCGGATGATTTTATGGAGCGCCTGCAACAGCACCGGCGTTACCTGTATCATATCGCCTACCGACTGACGGGAAACCCCGAAGACGCCAAAGATCTGACGCAGGAGACGATCTGGCAAGCACATCGCAAATCCAACAAATACGTTTACGAGAAGTCGCTGAAAGCATGGTTGCGGACGATGATGACCAATCGTTTCCGGGACCAAAAGCGGAAAAAAAGTTTGAAGCTGGTCGCGCTGGAAGACGCGTTTATTCATTCAGAACCCCCTCCGACCACCAGTATGGCCTCGGTGGAGGAGCAGGTGGAACAACGTTTGCTTCTGGAACGGGTGAAAGAGGAGATTCAAAATCTGCCCGAGATTTATCGGCGCGTCATCGTATTGCGTCATTTTTACTCCCTGTCATATACTGAGATCAGTAAAGAATTGGAGATCCCGGAGGGAACAGTCAAAACGCAGCTGTTTCGTGCGCGGAAGATGTTGAAGGAACGTTTGTCGAAAAAAGGGTAAGGAGTGGACGCGGGCGATGTCTTGCAGGGACATGGATCAGCTCATTCAGCTATACGTGGACCAAGAAATCGGGGAAGCCGACCGTATGCGTCTGAAGTCCCACGTGGCAGAGTGTGCTGATTGCAAACGGGACCTGCAGGATATGATCGCACTGGTCGACACACTGGAAAACATCCGGATCAAAGCCCGGTCTCCCCAAACGGCAGGCGGATTCTCACTGGTCAAATGGGTGGCGGTGGGCATATCCATATTCCTGTTGGCCTATGTTCCTTACCGCGGTGAGCATGACCAAACACCCGTATCGTCCCTGTCCGTCTCTTCCATCAGTGTAGCGCAGAACGGAGCGGAGGAAACGGTAGACCCCGAATACACCATCTTGGCGACATCTGCAGATACAGTCCGCATCCCGCATCGGGATACCGTTCGGATTCTCACACCGGAACAATGGCCGGCCCGTATTTCAACCGCGACGGCTCTGGTGTATCCCGGCGCTTTGCGTTTTCTGATCGATCAGGCGGGATCGGATTGGTACAGGCAAGTGGACCGGTTGATATTGATCAAAGTTCCCGATGCTGATACATTGCGGATGCTGTTGGAACGTGTGGGAGAAGATTGGAATGAACTCACGGGACATGATACTGTCCGGTTTCCCACTTCGGTTGTGATTACGCCGGGAGAACGCCCCAAAGTGCAATTTTTCTCCTCGCCCGCCCGGGATCAGGATATCTTGCAGTGGGCCAGTCATTTAATCCGTCATCATTGATTGATTTTTTTCTTTTGCCCATTTGCCTGGTCCGGGGTGACATATCACCTCCCGATGCGCTATAATAAGCGAAAATTTTTCATAAGGGATGGATGGGGAGAGCAATGAGTCAGATTGAAAAGCTGAGGCAAAAGCTGGACGAGATTAACTTGCAATTGCTTCGGATGATCAATGAACGTGCGTCAGTGGTGAAGGAAATCGGGGAAATCAAAAAACGATACGGTGTACAAAAGTTCGACCCGATTCGGGAAAGAGACATGTTGGAGCGGATTGTGCAGCATAACGAGGGACCGTTTGATGATAATACCGTCCGCCATCTGTTCAAGCAGATTTTCAAGGCTTCATTGAGTCTGCTGGAACAGATGGCGGACGGTATTATCATCAAACGGTCCCTCGTTATGCTGCACAATCCGCTCCAACATGTCTCTTTCCCGAATCGGGTCGAACTTTTGTACACCGTATCGTTTTTTGATTTC